>CAZNOE010001109.1:0-2092 GCA_964574525.1 uncultured Bifidobacteriaceae bacterium | reverse complement strand
AGTTCAAAAGCCTCAAGCCGGCCGATCCCAAGAAAAGGAAGCACGAACCAGCCTTGGAGATGTGCATCACAAAAGCCGGTGCCGGCCTATAACTCGTGAACGGGTTATGTACCTTGGCAAACTTGCTGCTACGCCAGCCTACATGGTTATGAGCGGCAACTTTGATACAGCCGATAAAACATCTGGCCGTGCGCTTAACTCTAGGGTGGCAGCTTTGGAAACAGCCGTCCGCAGATTTGAGAAGGCACCGACCAGCGGGTCGCTTTTGAGGCTTTGTGGGCGAATCGCGTCACTGTGGATACCCATTTTATCGAGGATGTCGGAGGCAGTCATCGGTCCTGAGCCTACAATTCGACGCTACGACAAGGTGGTTACTACGGCTATTCAAATTGCTCGTAAATCTGTGGCCGACGACCAAACCGACCCGTGTGTTGGGTATCTGGAGCGTCGGCAAAACTTGCTCCGGGGCTTTCACGACGCGGGGATTACCGGTGTGCGGTCACGGCTGCTACAAACCTTGCAGCAGGAAGGCTAGATTCTGTCGGGATTCCAAAAGATAGGCAGGTGTATGCCTAATAAATACACTTCACCTCCACCGCAGTGTTTCCCGGCAGCGGCGACGTGAACAATCAGAAAGCGGCGGGCGGAATTCTCCTCACGCTGGAAACTCCCACCAACCCCATGCGCGACGAAGCGGTGGACGCAGGCCGTTACGAATCGAAGCTCTGTCGCGACAAGGATTATCCCAAAATCCAACTGCTCACGATTGAAGGCTTATTGAACAAGACCGAGCGCGTTGACGCCCCGCCGCAAATGAATCCCTTTGCCAAAGCGCAACGGGAAGCCAAGCCGGAGAAGCAGACGGAATTGATTTAATCCGCAGGCGGCCCGGTTTCCACGGTCATCACCCGCTCGAACAGTTTTTCCAGGCACTAAAAGTTCAGCCGAAGGCGCAGCACCAGCGTTCGCGTGCGCGGCAGTTCGTTGTAAACGTTGAGCGGATTCAGACGGTAATCCTGATCGGTGATGTTGAGCAAACCGAGCGCCACCTCAGCCTTGCGACGCGGAAAACGATAGCCGGCGAACAGGTTGAATTGCCAGAAGTCGTCGCCTGGCTCGTCCGGTGTGTAGCCCTTGTTCTCCTGGGCATACCAGTGGGCTTCTCCTTCCCCGAAGAAACCGCAGGGATGATTGTAAATCGTGCACAGGCTTACGTGGTGAAGGATGCCTTCCAAGCGTTGCCTTGGCTGGAAATTACCAAACGCAACCGGCGGGAGCCCATTCGGCACATCCACGAAGTTGTCCTTGAGAACTGCCTGACTGATGCGATAACGCGCTCCGAATGACCATTCGTCATTCACCAATTGGTTGGCCGTAAACAGGAGCGATTGCTCCTGATAATCGAGGTGCTCGCGAAGTCCCGACGGAATGGCATAATCCAACTGGTCCGGAAGCATGTCGAAGGCGCCGACAGTTCGTCGAACATCGGAATTCAACAGTTCAGCCGAAACGCCCAGGTAAGTTCTGGTGGCAAACTTCTGTTCCAGCGAAATTCCGTAGGTTTCGAATTTGGCGCCGACATTGGCGCCTGCCACAGATTCCGGAATGATACTGCGGAAGGATTGGACGAAGCCCGCCACCTGCGAAGGCTCGAGTTGATAGCTCTGGTCCAGACTGGCGCCTGCCAGCGAACGCGCATAAGCAAAACGCGCGACGGTGTTTGGCGCTGGTCTCCAAATCAGGCCGGCCTTGGGGGAAACGTCATCCACGGTTTTTTCATTCGCCGAAATGGGCGCGGTCCGGAAATTCTCAGGAAAGGTTATTCGGTCGTAAGTTATTCCTCCAATCAGTTCCAGCGAGTCGGTGATTTCCCACTGATGATAGCCGTAAAAACTGATGCGCTTGAAAAGGGAAGTGATGTCCTGTTGCGCCGCGGGTGTCGGAGGATCGGGAAAGACAGATCCAAGTGACGACAATGTTTGAAAGTTGGCAGTCTTAAAATGACCGTACTGAACCCGCGCGCCGAGAATGGTATTGTGTGAGGGCTGCTGCCAGATCTGTTGCAGCTCTCCCGAATAAATCTCCAACTTCC
>CAZNOE010001108.1:0-2094 GCA_964574525.1 uncultured Bifidobacteriaceae bacterium | reverse complement strand
TTCTCCGCCGTGTGCGTCAGCAGCGCGTTCAACTCCGAGTTCATGGAACACGCTTCGACCGCAGCGATGCCGGCTTATCTACCGGTGGACGGTCACGATGTGCACGTCGCGTTGACGGAAATTGATCGGCGCCTGAATGCGCTGTATCCGGGTCGGTTGGGCGACACAGCGCTGATGGGTTATTCCATGGGCGCATTCCATTCTTTGTTCATCGCGGCCGCCGGACAAACCAATCAGTTGCCTGCCGCGCCGAAGCCAGGCGAAGGCGGGCCGTTGATTAAATTTGATCGCTACGTCGCCATCAATACCCCCGTTCGCCTCGCGCAGGGGATTTCCAAGCTGGACGAATTTTACCGCGCGCCCCTGAGCTGGCCGGGCGCGGAACAAATCGACAACATCGAAAACACCTTTTTGAAGGTGGCCGCCCTGAGCAAGAGCACACTCACGCCGCAGACCTCGCTGCCCTTCAACGCCATCGAATCCAAGTTTCTCATCGGACTGACTTTTCGCCTCATGCTGCGGGATATTATTTTCAGCAGTCAGCGGCGAAATAATCATGGGGTCTTGCAACACCCGATCAGGAATTTGCGGCGTGACCCCGTGTATCAGGAAATCCTTGAGTATTCCTACCAGGATTATTTTGAGAAGTTTGCGATTCCGTATTATTGGACCCTGGGCATTGACTCGACGGCGGAAGCGCTGGAAAAAGCCGGGGATTTGCGGACCTATGACGCCGGCCTGCGCGCCAACCCCAACATCCGCATCATCGTTAATCAAAACGATTTTCTCCTGACGGACGAAGACCTGGCCTGGCTTGAGGCCACGTTTACCCCGGAACAGTTGACGGTTTTCAAGCAGGGCGGACACTTGGGAAATCTTTCCAATCCGGAGGTGCAAAAAACCATTTTGGGAGCGCTCACGAATATGAAGGCATCCCCACCCAGGACGGCCCCGCCACCGGGTCCGTGATGGTAGCGTCGCCCTAGGAGCGACGAAATCGGCGGTCACAGACCGCCGCTACAACGCAACGCGGCATTCGGAAACGGCCGGAGTTCTTCGATTTACACTCCGGCGCGGCAAGGGTTAGCTTTGCAACCGATGACCGTCACCGGCCTGCGCAAGCAACTCTCGCCCGCTTGGGTGCTGTGCATCCTCACCAGCCTCAACCTGTTCAATTACCTCGACCGCTTCGTGCTCTCGGCAGTGTTGACGCCGTTGCAAAAAGATCTCGGCATCAACGACGGCCAGGCCGGGCGGCTCGTGACGGCATTCATGATCGGCTATTTCGTCACTTCACCGGTCTTCGGCTGGCTGGGCGACCGCTGCTCGCGCAAATGGCTCATCGCCGCCGGCATTTTTGTGTGGAGCCTGGGCACAATCCTGACAGGGTTCGCGGCGACGTTCGCGATGATGATCGCGTTTCGCGTACTCGTCGGCCTTGGCGAAGCGAGCTATGCCACCATCAGTCCGAGTCTGATTTCCGACAGCTACGCTCCCGCGAAACGGAACAATGCGCTGACCATTTTCTACGTCGCAATTCCCGTCGGCGCGGCGCTGGGCACGATCATTGGCGGACTCATCGCCGCTAAATGGGGCTGGCGCCACGCGTTCATCTGGGCGGGCGCGCCGGGGCTGCTCCTCGCGTTAGTGATGCTGCCGTTCGCCGAACTCAAACGTGGCCAGGCCGAGGGCAAAACGGCCGAAGCGGCAAAAAGACCTTCTGTCCGCGACATCGTGAACCTCTTTCGCATCCCGGAATACGTGCTCGTGGTGCTGGGCTACACCGCCTACACGTTCGCGCTGGGTGCCTTCGGGCATTGGGGGCCGACGTTCCTGCATCGCGCTCACGGCGTGGCCGTGGACAAGGCCGCCACCTTTTTCGGGGCGGTGCTTGTCGTCGCCGGACTCGTGGGCACGTTGCTCGGCGGATTCGCAGCGACCGCGTGGCAGAAGCGCAATCGCGCCGGCTACGCGTGGACGCTGGGACTCTCGGTGCTGGCCGCCGTACCGCTCGGGTTTGGCGCGTTCCTTGCCGGCTCAACGTTTTGGTCCATGTCGTTTCTGGCGGCAGCGATGTTCTTCCTCTTCCTGTCC
>CAZNOE010001107.1:0-2099 GCA_964574525.1 uncultured Bifidobacteriaceae bacterium | reverse complement strand
GTTGGCATACACCACCAGCCCCGCCAGCACAATCAGGGCTGCGGCCACCGGCACCCGCGGAGCGGCTGCCGGGTGCGCGGGCTCATTCGACTGGCGGTCTTCCGGGCGGCTCAGGGGACCACATGACATAGGCTTCCAGGAATAATTGTGCCCGAAATCCGTCAGGAATCGAGACGCCCAACTTTGCTTTCGAGGGCAATCTCAAGTGGTTTGGGCGACTGCCTTCCGTACAAAAACCTCCGCAGCCTCCGGATGGCCAGTTCGAGCAGAGTGTGGCCGACCGAAAGGATGTTTCTCACACTCAGCGCGCCTGATCCATGTTTTTCCCGATCCACGGAGGACCAGGGAACTTGAAGATACGAAGCCCCTTCATCCAACAGTCGGGTAATGATGTCGGCTTGGAAGCCAAAGCCATAACTGGTCGGGTGCCAGCGCATGACGTTGTATCGCAGATGAACGGCCAGGCCATTATAGTATTTGATCTGGTATCCGTTGATGAGATTGACGAGAAAGGTAAAGACATCGGATAACAACTTCCGCGCGGAACTTTTGCCGGCGACATCCTTCTGTCGCTGGTACGGAAGAATCATGTCGGCCCGGCCAATCTGGGTGAAGACCCTGACGAGCATTTCTTTTGATTCCGGGTTGTCGCCGCAACACAGCCGGTAATACTTCCCCTGGCCAAGGAAGGCCGCTTCAACATAGTTGTTTCCCAAGCCCCGGTTGCGCTCGTTGACTTTTAACGTGATGGGACAGGCTGGCCGACGCTGGAGGTATTCGCGGATTCTTTGGACCGAATCATCTTTGGAGGCGTCGTCAACGACGATGATTTCATAAGATCGTCCGACCTCCTGCAAGGCGGCGGTGACGTTGTCGAGGGTGTCGGTGATGAACGCGGCTTCGTTGTAACACGTGACGAGAACCGTAATATCAATGGGCTTGTTTTCGATAGCGCTGCTGGCTCCGGTCATAGCTTTATACTGTGCGGCGCAAAATAACGTCAGACGTAACGGGGATCGCTGCCGGCACGGAAACACTACAGGGCTGGCCGGGTCGTTCAAGTGTCCATTTCAAATCGAATGGGAACTGGTGACTGTGACCGCTGGCCACTCCGTCAGACTCTCGCATTGCTTGATTGAATCCGAGAGCACGGCATTGACAGCGCCGCGTGTGCCTGACCATCTTCCAGTTCGTGCCAAATGCCACCGCCAAGTTGATAGGGAAGGTCTTTCTGGCAGTTGTGCTCGTTGGACTGGTATTCGCGACCTACACGCAACACGTGTGGGAAGATTACTGGATCACGTTTCGCGCCAGCCGAAATCTGGCGACCGGCCACGGTCTGGTTTTTACCCCGGGTGAGCGGCTGCACACTTTTACCTCACCGCTGGGCGTCCTGCTGCCCGCCGGATTGAGTTGGTTGACTGGAAACAAATACGACCAACTGGTGGTCTGGCTTTTCCGGCTCGTGAGCCTGGCGGCGCTGGCTGCCGGCGCGGTCCTCTTGTTGCGAGTGGCGTTGAAATTGCACCAACATCGCATTTCCACCTTTCTGACTCTGGCCTTGGTGACGCTGGACGCCAAGACGCTGGATTTCGCCATCAACGGCATGGAAACCGGTTTGCTGGTGTTCTTTCTGGCGCTGACGCTTCACGGATTGCTGCTGGCCGGACCACGGCAGACGCTGCGGCTCAGCTTGGGCTGGGCGGGTTTGATGTGGACCCGCCCGGACAGTTGCGTTTACATCGGCATCCTCGGATTGAGCACGCTGATCTTCCGGCCCGACGCGGCGGCGGGCCTGCTCCCACAAAGTGAAACGAACATGCCGGCCCGGACGCGGAAGGACTGTGGCAAAACCTTCCTCAAAGCGGGATTGATTTGCACCGCCTTGTATCTGCCGTGGTTCTGCTGGGCGCAGTGGTATTATGGCTCGGCAGTCCCGTACCCCATCGTGGCCAAGAGCGCGAGTATGGCGCCCCATTCGCTTGGCGGCCTGGTTGGAAGCTTCGCGCAGTTTCCCTTCACGCTGCTGACCGGTCCATACCACGGATGGGTCTTTATGCCGGCCTACGGATCGGAAGGCGGCTGGCCTGACACACTGC
>CAZNOE010001106.1:0-2099 GCA_964574525.1 uncultured Bifidobacteriaceae bacterium | reverse complement strand
CGCGTGGCGCCAAATGGGTGATCAACACGGGGCGCGACATGTCCAGCCTCATGGAAGCACTGGCGCGCGCACGGATTTCCATTCAGCCGGATTATCTTGTGTTGGTGGAGCGGGAGATTTACGTGCACGATGGCGTACGTTATGCGCCGGTCGAGGAGTGGAACGCCGCGTGCGCCCGTGACCACGCGGAGCTTTTCGGCCGCGTTCGCACCGAGGTTCCCGTTTTGATCGAGTGGGTGAACGCTCGCTTTCGCGCGACGGTCTATGAGGACGCATATTCGCCGTTCTGCCTGATCGCGGGAAACAACGGCGACGCGAATGAAATCCATGAGCATCTGATCGAATTTTGCGCGCGATTTCCGCAACTGACGGTTGTCCGCAACGATGTGTATGCGCGTTTTTGCCACGCCGCCTACAACAAGGGCACGGCGTTGCGTGAACTGATGCGACGCCACGGACTGGCCGCGAGCCAGGTGTTTGCCGCTGGCGATCACTTGAATGACCTGCCGATGCTTTCGACTGATTGCGCGCGCTGGCTGGCGGTTCCGCAAAACGCCGTAGAGCCGGTCAAGGAAGCGGTTCGCCGACAGAAAGGCTACGTGAGCCGCCTCACCCATGGCGCTGGCGTGGCCGATGGGCTGGAACACTCTCTGCGGCAAGCCGCCAGCCAATAATAAACTTCATCACTCGACCTGCCAAAATCATACTCCCTTATGGCCTTTCCTTGCTCCTGAAAAGCCAATCCAAAAAAAACTCACAACTGGTTATCTTCCAATTACATAAATTGAGGATTAGGAATTGACACAATCGCTGACAATGGTAGTGTGACAAGGCAACGGTGCTTGCACTGATATGACTTCAGTTGCCGCCTCACCCTTGCAGGACTGTCAGCATTTTATTCGAAAGGGTTCATGAGTGATTCAACATTGACCGCCCAGCCCGCAGGTGGAGCGCCCAAAGTATCGAAGATTTCGGAAGCGGTAATTCGTATCGCCGGCAATTCGCAGGATGGCATTCAGGCCATCGGCGGTTTCCTCGCTCGTCTGGCGGGCCGCAGCGAACAGGAAGTCATGACGTTCATGACGATTCCCTCGACGATTTCCGGCGGCCCGTCCATTTTCCAGGTGCGCATCGGCTCAGGCGAAGTGCTCAGCGCCGGCGACGACGCGGACATTCTGTTGGCTTTCTACCAACATTCCTACGAGGACCACATCAGTTCGCTCAAGAAGAACGGGATCGTGCTTTACGATTCCGACCACGTGGAGCCCAACCAGGAATGGCAAAAGGACTATCACCACGTCGGCATTCCCATCTCCAGTCTGACCGTGGAAGCCATCGGCGGCACGGCCAAGGACAAGGGTAAGAATATTTACGCGCTCGGCCTCATCGCAAAGATGTTCGACTTGAATGTGCCGAAGCTCGAGAAACTGGTCTTGGAACGATTCACTGGCAAGGACCCGAGCATCGCGAAGAATGCGCTCGCGGCGTTCCACGCTGGTTACTCGCGTTCCGTCGGCAATCTGCTCGAAACATTCCGTTTCGTCGAGAGTGAGAAACGCGACGGTCATCAAATCGTGATGAACGGCAACGAGGCGCTGGGCTACGGTTTGATCGCCGCAGGCGTGCGTTTCGGCGCGGGCTATCCCATCACCCCGTGGTCTGACATCATGGAACTCCTCCGGCGTGAACTGCCAAAATACGGCGGCACGTTCGTGCAGACCGAGGACGAAATTGCCGCCATCTCCATGGCGATTGGCGCAAGCTATGGCGGGCGGGTCGCGGTGACGGGTTCGAGCGGGCCGGGAATTTCCCTCAAGACCGAAGCCCTTGGCTGGGCCGTGATGGCTGAAATCCCGCTGATTGTTGTGAACGTGCAACGTGGCGGGCCTTCGACCGGCATGCCGACCAATATCGAGCAATCCGACCTCAACATCGCTGTCAACGGCGGCCACGGCGATTCCCCACGTGTCGTGCTCGCGCCGGCGAACGTGGAAGATTGCTTTTACACCGCCATCGAGGCTGTGAACATCGCGCGCAATTACAACGTGCCGGTATTTATCCTGAGCGACCAGGCCATCGCCACACGCATTGAGGCGTTC
>CAZNOE010001105.1:0-2100 GCA_964574525.1 uncultured Bifidobacteriaceae bacterium | reverse complement strand
CGATGCATAACACGGTAAATGGGGACGATCTTCCGGTCGTGATAAACCCAGTAGAGAATGCGGTGGTCGCCGATGCGTAATTTGCAGAGGGCAGCCAAATCTTCCGGCATGCCCACCAAACGCCGATGCACCATCCCGGCGGCGTGCTGGCCCAGCCAAAGAATCTTGCGGTCAATGCTCGCGCCGATGGCTGCGTCCAGCGCGGCGAGCTGCGCGTCCGCCTTCGGGCCTATTTCGATTTCGTAGGGCATGGCGGATGGCGCGGTTTCCAGGGCTTGAACTTGCCATTCGCGTCATCCTTGCGAGCCTGCCGCAGTCCGCGCAGCACGCGCGGATTGTGCGCCAGGAGCCAGTCCTCCAGTTCATCCAACGTGTCCACTGATTGGAGAACCTTCAGTGGGATTTCGACGGTGGCGGACTCTGTTTTCATGCCTGATACCCTAACGCCGCCTTCGGAATTGGCAAGCGGAACGCAAACTCACCCCATCCGGCTTCGTACGAAAATGAAATACAGCAGCAGCACGACCGCAAGCGCGTAGCTCAGCCAGCCAACTTCGCGCCCCCTGCCGCTGAAAAACTTGATGATTGGATAGGTGGTGAAGCCAAGCGCCAGGCCGTCCGCAATGGAAAACGAAAGCGGGATGCCGATCATCGTCAGGAACGCGGGCACGGATTCCGCTGTAATCCTTCCAATCAATCTTGGCGACGTTCTGAATCATCATTGCGCCCACGATGACCAGCGCGGGCGAGGTGATGGGCGGGTAACTGCCAACCATCGCGATCAGCGGACTGAAAAACAGCGCCAGCAAAAACAGCGCCGCCGAGAGGCACGTGGCCGTCATCACCGCGCCGAAGTCCATGCCGGTGGGCTTGCCGAACATCGCGCCCGAGAGCACCGCCGGTTGCACGACGATAATGTAGGCCATAGTGAGAAACGTCGTGACGCCGGCGAGGATTTCTGTGCGAACCGAGGTCTGGTTTTCCGAGAGGTGAAAGAGCCGTTCCGTCATGGTTGCTCGGGTTTGGTTTTGCGCAAACGTTAGCAACACACCGTCGCTGCGCGAGACAATTTAGGTTGGAGTTCAGGCTTAAGCCTGTCCGCGCGCACGCTAAAGCGTGGACTCCAACGGCTCGACTCCCGCTTCGCGCCGCGTTACGCTTCCGTTGCCGGATGAAGAACCTCATCTTCCAATCGCTCGCCGAAGCCGCCCGCAACGGGGAATCCGTCGCACTCGGCATCATCACCGGCGTCAAAGGCTCCAGCCCGCAGAAAATCGGCGCGAAGGCGATTTTCCACGCGGATCGCCGCATCGAAGGCACGCTGGGCGGCGGGTGTCTGGAAGCGGAAGCGCAGCGCCTCGCGCTCCACGCCCTGAAAACCGGAAAACCGGAGGCATTCGATCTCGTGCTCGACCACGACTTCGGCTGGGACGACGGCCTGATTTGCGGAGGCAAAGTTTTCGGAGTGATTTTACCGAACGCGCAAAGCCTCGGAGAGCAATTCTGGGCCGAACTCGCGGAGCGCAGTGCAATCAATGTGTGGGGCGTAAAGAACGACTTTTCGGTCGCGCTGGCTGAATCCCACTCACCCACTTTCCCACTTTCCCACTTTCCCTCCTCCGACTGGCTCTACACGGAAACGATCACTCCGCCATGCGCCTTGTGGATTGCCGGTTCAGGTCACATCGCGCAGGCCGTCGCGCCGCTGGCGCTGCAACTTGATTTCGCCGTCACGATTTTCGACGACCGGCCGGAGCTGGCGAACCATCAGTTTTTTCCAAGAGAGGTTGCGATTCGCACTGGCAACTGGGGCGAGCTTTGCGAAGCGCCGTTTCCCGATGTGCCGACGTTTGGCCTGATCGTGACGCGCGGCCACAAGCACGACGCGCTGGTGCTGGAGACGTGGATTCACCGGCCATTTCAATTCCTTGGCATGATCGGCAGCGCGCGAAAGGCGCGGACGATTGCCGAGCACTTCGTCGAAAAGAAGATCGCCACGGCGGATGAAGTGCAGCGCGTCGCGTGTCCGGTCGGGATCAAAATCCGCTCGCAAAGCGTGATGGAAATCGCCGTGGACATTCTGGCGCAATACATAGACAA
>CAZNOE010001104.1:0-2105 GCA_964574525.1 uncultured Bifidobacteriaceae bacterium | reverse complement strand
GGAGCGCGGCGAGCAAGTAACGACGCCCTTCGCGCACTCCCTCGGGACCAACCAGGCGAAGAGGCATCAGCATGCTCGTGGCCCAGCGGTTGTCGGGGTGACGCTCGCGGCCCGTGGCTTCAAAGCGCCGAATCTCGCGCGACTGCTGATTCACGACCGCCAAATTCAACTGCTTTCCGTTAGACCAGTAAACGAACGCTTCCCCCATGTTGTCCCCGTCCACATCGGTGACCATTCCCAGCAAGAGGCTGCCATCCATAGGCTCCTTGCTCGTCCATTCAGTGAACGGGGTGCCGTGCGATGCGAAGGGAAAAAGGCTGCTATTCTGGGTCACGAGGAACTCGTCCCCGCGGTAGCCGTCCCATTGGGCAGGCATTGCCTCAGACCAGTTTGACACCTGCGGAGAAGTGAACTCCTTCACCACCTTCAATCTTGCGCGCGGCCAACTGAACCATACTGCCAGCGCGACACTCGCAAAAATGGCCGTAACCCACACCTTCCTTGGAATTGGCCACGGCCAACCAATCTTTATGGCGTGCGGCCCTGCGGGTTTCTTGCCCTCTTGGACGCGCTTCAAATCGCTAAGCACATCCCGCATGTTCGCGTAGCGGTCGCGGTGTTCACGGGCCATCGCGGCTTCCGCAACGAGCACAAGTTCGGCATCGGCCTTCGCGTTCAATGTTCTGATCGGTTTAGGCGACCCAGCCAAAATCTTCTGTAGGATCGCTTTGACGGTTTGACCTTCGTACGGTGGTTCACCGGTCAACATCTCATACAGCACCGCTCCAAAGGCGTAGATGTCACAACGCGTATCTTCAGCTTCACCGGCGGCTACGGCTGGAGACATGTAGGGAGCTGTTCCTTCGTAATGGGCTTGCTCAACGTTCAGCAGGGAATCATTGAACACGGTGCGCGCCAGACCAAAGTCGGCCAGGCAAATCCTGCCCTCGTTTCCCAACAAAATATTGCCGGGTTTCACGTCGCCGTGGATCAAGCCTTTGCTGTGAATGAACCGTAGCGCATCGGCAAGTTCGAGAGCGAAGTCGAGGATCGTTTCTTTCGCGAGCGGCACGCCGGGTTTGATCAGCCGAGCCAGGCTTCCCTTCTCAAAATACGGCATGACGAAGTATGGCCCCTCGCGCCTGTCACACACCTCCGACGCTGAAACCAGATTGGGATGCTTGAGCGACTGAAGATGGCCCGCTTCGACCAGGAATCGGTGAACCACGCGCGGTTCAACAATGAACTCAGGCTTCAGCAGTTTGATCGCCACGTCGCGACTGGATTCAGGATCGCGCGCCAGGAAAACGATGCCCATGCCGCCCGCACCCAGGAGACGAACGATTTCATACTTCCCCAGGCCGGCCAGCAAACCTGGACGCGCGGGCGGCGAGAGCAAGCGCCCGGCGATCCAGTGGCCGACTGGCTCGGCGAACGACGAAGCCGCAGGCGCGGCAGGCTGATTCGGGTTGGATTCGCTCTCGCTCACATGTCATGGACGGGTCGGGTTTCCTGCAAAGCGACGAGTGCATGTCATGTTCTCTCGTCTCCACTTGTCACGAGTGGTCGCGCGTTTTTGAACAAGTTCTTCATTTGGTCATCAATCCAAACCTGCGAACCCGCCCACTGGAACCCTTTTTGCAATTCGTGGTTGCTCAGTCGCGTAATGCGGGCGTCGCAACGAACCAGAGCGACGGCAATGCAGGCATAATACAAAATGGCGGCAATATCGGGAGGCAAAACGCTTTCCGGGTGATCGCGATTCGTTTTGGCGAAATCCTTCGTGATTTGCAGTAATTCCAACGGTGGCGACGGGTGGTGGAACAGGTCGGCAAAGCTTTTCAGGACCAGCCCTTGGGCCTCGCTCAACTTCGCCAACCGCCGTGCGAGGGAGAGGTCCATACTCCCCAAGTCAACAACCACGGGCGCTGCCATTTGGTGGCGGAAGATCGCTGCCAATTCGTCTGGTCGCCATAATCTCGCAGTCTCGGAGCCAATTCCCAGGATGTCAGATAACTGACTGGACCGGGGAGGTTGAGAATCCGGCCTATTGTCCATACGCATCACAATTCATTTTACGTCGCGACTTTGGCTTCCCTGCGCGG
>CAZNOE010001103.1:0-2105 GCA_964574525.1 uncultured Bifidobacteriaceae bacterium | reverse complement strand
CTCGCGGCGATCAAGGGCGTGGGCGAAGTTGCGGTTGAAGCCATCCTCAAGGCGCGCAGCGAAGGCGGGAAGTTCACTTCCCTTTCCGACCTGTGCGAGCGCGTGGATGGCCGCACCGTCAGCCGAAAGACTCTCGAAGCGCTCATCAAGACCGGTGCGTGCGATGGCTTCGGCCAGACGCGCGCCACGCTCGCCGCACAGATCGAGCGCGCGCTCTCACGGGCTGCTGAATTGACCGCCGATCGTCAAAAGAAACAAGAGACGATGTGGGACAAGCTGGAAGAGAAAGCCTCGCCCATGCCGGAAGCCATCAGCAACCTGCCGGAATGGCCGCAGCACGAACTGCTGGCTCACGAAAAGGAGTTGCTCGGCTTCTACGTCACCGGCCATCCGCTGACGCCCTACGCGCCGATTCTGGAAAAGTACACGTTGACGAACATGGCGAAATTGGGGGAGTTGCCGAACCGCAGTCTCACTCGCATTGGCGGACTGATCGCCGCGGTTTCCCACGGCGTGTCGAAAAAAAATGGCAAGCCGTACTCGATGGTCACGCTCGAAGATTTGGAAGGCTCGGTGCAAGTGCTCGTGATGAACGAAAACTACGACAAGTATCGCGAGTTGCTCGTGCCGAACAAAGCCATCCTCGTCATCGGCGAAGTCAACACCGGCGACGACAAGCCGAAAATTTTCCCGCAGGAAATCATGCCGTTGGAAGACGCGCCGAAGAAATTCACCAAGCAGGTCCACCTCCGCCTGCACACCGCGCACTTGAAGCTTGAGAGCGTGGAATCCGTCCGCGATCTGGTTGCCGCGCATCCGGGCAAGTGTCCGTTGTTTCTCTGCTTCATGCGCCCGACCGGCGAAGTCATCTTCATCGAGCCAAACGACCGTTTCTACGTCACGCCCTCGCGCCAGCTTCAGGAAGCCGCCGACAATCAATTTGGCGAGGAGACTTACTACGTGAAGGTGGACACCAGCCTGCCGGAAAAGCAGCAACGTTGGGGACGCAAAACAGAGTTTAGCAACGGCGAAGAATAACCAACGATGCGCGTTTGCTTCATCCAGCGGCTGTTTGCAGGAGTTGGGCTTGCCGCCGCTTGTTCGGCCTCGGCCGCGCCGGATGCTTCGCCATCAAAACCAGCCGGCTACAATCTCTTTAGCCGCTCCAATCTTGTGGCGTGGTGCATTGTGCCGTTCGACGCGAAGAAGCGCAGGCCGGAGGAGCGCGCGGCGATGCTCGAAAAACTTGGCTTCAAGTTTTTTGCCTACGACTACCGCGCCGAACACATTCCGACCTTCGACGCCGAGATGGAAGCCCTCAAGCGCCACAATGTGCAACTGCTGGCGTGGTGGTTTCCCGGTGCGCTCAACGACGAGGCCAAACTGATTCTCGGCGTAATCAAACGCCACGACATGCACACGCAACTCTGGGTCATGGGCGGCGGCGAACCCGTCCGCAACGCCACGGAACAACAGGCGCGCGTGGAAACCGAGGCGCAGCGCCTCCGTCCCATCGCCGAAGCGGCGGCGGAAATCGGCTGCACCGTCGGGCTTTACAATCACGGCGGCTGGTTCGGCGAGCCGGAAAATCAAATCAGCATCCTCGAACGGTTGCGCACACAAGGTGTCACGAACGCCGGCATCGTTTACAATCTCCATCATGGGCACGACCATCTCGACCGTTTCCCGGAACTCCTGCAAAAAATGAAGCCGCATTTGTTCGCGGTGAACCTCAATGGCATGACGCGGGACGGCGAAAAGACCGGCGCTAAAATCCTGCCGCTCGGCGCGGGCGACCTTGATTTGAAATTGCTGCGGCTCCTCCGTGACAGCGGCTGGCGCGGGCCAATTGGGATTTTGAACCACACTGACGAGGACGCGGAAACGCGCTTGCGGGAAAATCTGCGCGGGCTCGAGCGACTGACGGCGCAGCTTGACGAGCCTTCCAAATACTGGGCCGTCGAGGACGCGAACGAACGCGCGAAGCTGCCGCTCTATCAAACCATTCCCGCCGCGAAGCCCGAAGAGCTCACGCCTGCCAACGGTTTTCCGAAGCGCGAAACTTATCTTACCTGGCATCGTTCGCACGGCGACAACGGCGGCAC
>CAZNOE010001102.1:0-2112 GCA_964574525.1 uncultured Bifidobacteriaceae bacterium | reverse complement strand
TTAGCGTGTCGGGAGAAAAGGAAACAAGCTAAAGCTTGGACTCCAACCCGGATCAGCCTGAAGGCTGGACTCCAACTTACCGCTGCTGACGGCGTTTGACCTTGAGTTGCGCCAGTGAGTGCGCGAGCGCGGCGTTGACCAAAGCGGCCTCTTCGTCATCCAGCTTTTCTGCCAGCCGGGCTTCGGCGCGCCGACGGGCTTCTTCAGCCTTCGCTTCGTCAATGTTCTCGGCACGGATGGCCATGTCGGTCAGCACCGACACGCGTTCACCGGTGATCTCAACGAAGCCCTCCCCCACGGCAAGAAAGAAATTCTCTGAACCTTTGCGCACGACGATTTCGCCGGCGGACAGTTGCGTCATCAACGGGACATGCTGCGGATAGATGCCCATCTCGCCTTCGACACCGGGCAACGTGACCATATCCACGTCGTCGGAGAAAGTCTTCGCGTCTGGCGTGACGATTTCGAGTTTTAGTGTGGCGGCCATTTTGCAGAGTTAAATCCGTGATTGGTTAAATGGTTAAATGAGTTTCGCATTTCAACGATTTAACTCATTTAACGAGTTACTTATTTAACTCTCCTTGATCTCCTCAATCCCGCCCTTCATATAAAAGTTCATTTCGTTCACGTCGTCGTGTTTGCCGTCGAGGATTTCCTTGAAGCCGCGCACCGTTTCGGCCACGGGCACTTGCTTGCCTTCGCGACCAGTGAAGACTTGTGCCACCGAAAACGGCTGGCTGAGAAAACGCTGAATCTTGCGCGCGCGGAAGACCGTGGTCTTGTCGTCAGGCGAAAGCTCATCCATACCCAGAATCGCGATGATGTCCTGCAAGTCCTTGTAACGCTGGAGAACTTTTTGAACGCCGCGGGCGACGTCGTAGTGTTCCTGTCCGACGATTTCGGGTGCCAGCGCGCGGGAGTTCGAGGCCAACGGATCAACGGCGGGATAAATGCCGAGTTCCGCAATCGAGCGTTCCAACACGATGGTCGCGTCCAGGTGCGCAAACGTGGTCGCGGGCGCGGGATCAGTCAAATCGTCGGCGGGCACATAAACGGCCTGGAAGCTTGTGATCGAACCTTTCTTGGTCGAAGTGATGCGTTCCTGGAGGTCGCCCATTTCCGCCGCGAGGGTGGGTTGGTAACCCACGGCACTCGGCGTGCGGCCCAGCAGCGCGGACACTTCCGAACCCGCTTGTGAAAAGCGGAAAATGTTGTCCACAAACAGCAGCACGTCCTGGTTCTTCTCGTCGCGGAAATACTCCGTTACGGCGAGCGCAGACAGCGCCACGCGCAGACGCGCGCCGGGCGGCTCGTTCATCTGGCCATAGACGAGACCAATTTTCGAACCGGGTTTGACGATGGGCAGGCCGTTCGCGCCCAATTTGGGATGACCCTTTTCGTCTTCCTCAACTTTGATGACCTTGGCTTCGATCATTTCGTTGTAAAGGTCGTTGCCCTCGCGCGTCCGTTCGCCGACGCCGGCGAACATGGAAACACCGCCATGCAGTTTGGCGATGTTGTTGATCAATTCCATGATGATGACGGTCTTGCCGACGCCTGCGCCACCGAAGGCGCCGACCTTGCCACCCTTCAAAAACGGGCAAATCAGATCAATGACTTTGATCCCGGTTGTCAGAACCTGGGGGCTGGTGGATTGCTCCATGAGCGTCGGTGCCGGACGATGAATCGGCAGATACTTGTCCGCTTTCACCGGGCCTTGTTCGTCCACGGGCTGGCCGGTGACGTCGAACACGCGGCCCATGACGGCTTCGCCCACGGGCATGGAGATCGGTCCGCCAGTGTCGGTCACTTCGTAGCCGCGCTTGAGACCTTCGGTAGTGGACATGGCGATGGCACGCACCCAGTTGTCGCCGAGGTGCTGCTGCACTTCGAGCGTGAGCTTGGTTTTTCCGGCGCCGGGCATGTCGTATTCGAGCGTCAGCGCGTTGTAGAGGGCCGGCAGTTTGTCCGCGAACTCGAGGTCCACGACCGGGCCGATGATTTGAACGATTTTGCCTTTGTTCATGAGATTTAGTTGCCCAACGCCATCTGGGCGGTGGTGATTTCCAAAAGTTCCTTGGTGATGTTGGCCTGCCGCAGCTTGTTGTATTC
>CAZNOE010001101.1:599-2115 GCA_964574525.1 uncultured Bifidobacteriaceae bacterium | reverse complement strand
GCTTTGCGAACGCAAAACCTAAACGCGCCCCACAGTGGCGGGCGGCGCTGTCAAGGCAGACCGCAGCGATAGCGAGGAACGCCTTGACAGCATGAGCCGCCTGACCGCTGTTGTTTTCCGCGTGCGTTTAGCTAGAATCTCCTTTCACGATTTGGACGGGTTGCAACTGCATCACCCACGAGCCGTGTTGTAGTTGGTTGCGCGTTTGGATGGCCGCATCATACGGCGTCTAGTTGCGGATCATCGCGGCGATGATCTTGAGCCAGCGCATTCCCAAGCAGCGTAACGCACACGCGTGACCCTGGCCTTTCTTAAGATGCGCCTCGTAATAGATGCGTGCCCAATCGCAATAATGGCGGCTGAGATCAACCCACAGATGAATGGTGGCTCGCAGTAACCAGTTGCATTGATAGTGCAGATAGACCACAGACACTTTGCCGGATTGGTAACTGACGGGAGCCATGCCCGCCCAACACTGCAAGGCTTGCGGCATGTCGGCCAGTGCCTTGAGTGCGATGAGTTCGCCCAACAGTCGTGGAGCCAACTTCGGGCCTGCGCCGGGCAGTGAGGCGAACAGGCTGTGATCGGGATGTTGCTTAAAGCACTCGGTGATGAGCGCACGGTAGCGGGCCAACTACGCCTCCAAGGTCTGCAACATTATCGCGGTGGCAACCGCCAACGCACTCTTGGCGGCGATCGTAGCGTCTGCGCCGCAAAACTGATCGGCCTTGGCAAAAATCTCCATCCTGTACTGCCAATAAACTCCGCCGCGCGCAAAAGCTGGTGAATCATGCGGCCTGGCGATAGTAATAGTTCAACATGCATCCGAGCTCTTGCTGGCTGCGAATGTGCAGCACCCGCGGCGGGCAAAGCACGATTTTGACGTCGGCGGAGGCGAGGATTTGCCGGAGCCCTTCGCCATATTTGGTGTCGCGGTCGATAATCAGGTGCGTTTTGCCAAGGGCAAAGCCGTCCACCGTGTCCAACGAGCTGCCGGCCCGCTGCCTTGATCCATTCCCCATTCGGGGAAACGGTGGTGCCACACACGTGAACCGTACGCGAGCGCAGATCGATGACGAACAAGGTGTAGTACGTCATTAACCCACGCCATGACAACAATTCGGTGGTGAAGAAATCGGCCGCCAGCAGGGTTTCCCGGTGCGCTTTGAGGAACCGGCCCCAACTTGGGTTCCTGCCCCGGATTGTGGCCGGTTCGAGGCCATTTCGACGGCGGATATTGGCGATGGTGACGTCGCTGACGGTGTATCCAAGATTGGCCAGTGTACCGACGATGCGGTTGCTACCCCAAGCGGGGTTGTCCTGGATCAGCTTGACCACCAGCTTTTCCAGTTCAGGAGCCACCTCCGGGCGGCCCAAGGGATTAGGCTTGGCAAAGGTCCACTTTTGGGCGACGAGCCGGCGCAACCAACGGAGGAGTGTGTCGGGCGTGACGAGGGTCGCCATTCCTCGCAGGCGGGTTCGCCCGAGCACTTTGGCTTTGCGGGCCAGGCGCCCA
>CAZNOE010001101.1:0-586 GCA_964574525.1 uncultured Bifidobacteriaceae bacterium | reverse complement strand
CGGTGAAACGTTTCGGCTGGCCGCCGAGCTGTTCGAGAAGAATGCGGTTTTCTTCGTGAACGTACTCGATCACCGCTTGCTGGTGTTGATTGACCCAGCCAGCGACGATGATCAGGAGGAGTTGCATGTGCGTCGTCACGGAAAGCCAGTAAACCCTCAAAAACCCTTGCAACTCAATCCCACGGATGGCCTCGGCAGATTATTTTGGTCGTACACCTGCCGTTCGCATACTGGCACTTGACAAAATAGAAACGTTATATTGTTATAACAACCCGTGAAATCTGTGCGCATTACGCCTCCGGCCTACGCGCTGGTGACCGAGTCGCTGCGGGCTCGAATCCTGGCTGGTGAATGGCAAGCGGGGGACCGCCTGCCGGCCGAATCGCAGCTTTGCGAAGAATTTGCGACATCGCGCATTACGATCCGCCGGGCGTTGCAAATCCTTCATCACGAACTGCTGATCCAGCGCCAGCAAGGTTGCGGCACCTTTGTCGGCCCGACGCCGGCGCGAAAAATTGCGATCCTGAACGCCGACTTTTTCGGCGGCGTTGCACGACACGCACCGAAACTCCAACGCAAGCTCCAG
>CAZNOE010001100.1:0-2125 GCA_964574525.1 uncultured Bifidobacteriaceae bacterium | reverse complement strand
CAACAACGGGCGTTGTATGTTTGTAAAACTGCGCAGCCCCGCGAGCAACTGCAAATTGTGTTCGGGCGTCTTGCCGAAGCCGATCCCCACGTCCAACACGACCTGGTCAGGCTTTACTCCGCACGCGTTCAGACGCTGCAGCCGGTCGCCAAAAAATTCCCGCACTTCCTGCACGACGTCAACATAAACGGGATTCGTCTGCATGGTCCGGGGCGTGCCTTGCATGTGCATGCAGATGTAACCGGCGCCCGCTTCGGCCACAATCCGCCACATCGCATCGTCGTCGCGATTCGCCGCGACATCGTTCACGATGCTGGCGCCGCGTTCCAGCGCGGCGCGAGCGACGGCGGGCTTCAGAGTATCAATCGAAACGGGAACGTTCACGCGCGCGGCGAGCTTTTCAACGACAGGAATTATGCGGCGCAGTTCTTCCGTTTCGCTGACCGGCTCAGCGCCGGGCCGCGTGGACTCTCCGCCGATGTCGAGAATCTCCGCGCCTTGCTCCACCAGTTCGACGCCGTGCGCGACGGCCCGGTCTGCGTCGAGAAATTGTCCGCCATCGGAAAACGAATCCGGCGTGACGTTCACCACACCCATGATCAGCGCCGGGCGCGGGAAGGTGAACGTGAAATGGCGGGCGCGGAACAGCACGTCGAATCGTTGAATCGTTAAAACGTTGAACCGTTATATGTTGTTGGATTTCGGAAACGCGGAGCGCACCCACGTTTTAACGTTTCAACGGATTAACGTTTTAACGCTCAATATTTCTCTCCTCCTTTGCCGGGTTGCATCAACTCAATCTCGTATCCCTCCGGCGCGTCAATAAATGCGAAGCCGGTGCCGTCGGGCCTTATGTGCGGTTCCTCGGAAAACTTGAGGCCGTGTTTGGCGAGGTGCCGGCCGAAGGCTTCCAGGCTGTCCACTTCGAAGGCGAGATGCGTGAGGTCGGGTTGCACCTGCACTGGGCCGCTGGATGGAAAAGAGCAAAGCTCGATTAATTCCTCGCTTTCCGGCGCTTTGAGGAAAACGAGTTCCGAGCCGCGCGGAGATTTATGCCGCCGCACCTCCTGGAGACCGAGCACTTCGCGGTAGAACTTCACAGTGCGTTCAAGGTCATTCACACGATAGCGCGTGTGCAAAAGTTTTTTGGCCATGCTCATGCGCGCAGCATAACGCGCAACCTTCCATCAGGCCAAGGTGCAAAATCACCATTCCGGCGGCAACGCTTCGCTGCTTGCCCTGCCCGATCGGGGGTTCATCGCACCGGTGCCGTCCGATTTGCCGCGGATCTTCCACCAGGCATCTGAAGTTTTACACGCCCCGAGCATCTCACCGGTCGCAGTCAGCGCAAAAAGTATATTCATGCGCACCCGTCCGTGGTTAAATCTCCTGAGCCTATGAAGCAACCGATCAAAGTCACTCCGCCCATCCGCCTCAAAGATTTCAATCCCGCGTTCTCCCACGGCCTTGACAAGGACGCGACGCGCGAAAAGACAATCCATTTGTGCCAGCGTATCGCCGAGTTGCAGGATTTGCTTTATGCCAATGCCCGGCAAGCGGTGCTCATTCTATTGCAGGGCATGGACACGAGCGGCAAGGACGGCGTGGTCAAGCGCGTGCTGGAATTCGTCAACCCGCTGGAAATCGAGATCGCCAACTTCAAAGCGCCGTCAGCCGAAGAGTTGGCGCACGATTATCTCTGGCGTGTGCATCAGCGCGTGCCGCGCCACGGCCACATTGGCGTGTTCAATCGTTCGCACTACGAGGACGTGTTGATTGTCCGCGTGTTGAAGCTGCAACCGGAACATGTCTGGCGCGCCCGCTACGATCAGATCAACGCCTTTGAAAAACATCTGACGGAAAACCGCGTCATCCTGTTGAAATTCTTCCTCCACATCAGCAAGGACGAACAGGCCGAGCGTCTCAAGGCGCGCTTGCAGGATCGGCGCAAGAACTGGAAGTTCGAGTCGGGCGATTTGCAAATGCGCGCGAAGTGGCCGCGGTTTCAAAAGGCTTACGAAGATGCCCTGAACCGTTGCAGCCTGCCATGGGCGCCGTGGCACATCGTGCCGGCGGACCGCAAATGGTATCGGGATTACGTCGTTGCGCGCACGGTCGTGGACAC
>CAZNOE010001099.1:0-2128 GCA_964574525.1 uncultured Bifidobacteriaceae bacterium | reverse complement strand
TCCCGCAACGCGACTATTACTCGCTGCAAGCCGTGTTCGCCGGCGTGGACAAGGCCAACCGCTTTTACGACCCCGACCGCGCGGTCCATCAGCGCCGGCAGGAATTGTTGGCGCTCCAGAAACGCGTGGGGCGAAGCGATCGCGCGTTGCCGTTGAACGAATCCGCCGCGCGTGAAGTCGCTGACTGGGAAGAGCGGCAAAAAAATCCTCCCGTGTGGCAGGTGTTGGAACCTGAGACGTTTGTTTCTGCCAACGGCGCGACGCTGACGCGGCAGGCAGACGGCTCACTTTTCGCCAGTGGCACGCGCCCCGAACGCGACACCTATACGATCACGGCGGGCGTCGGTCTGCAACGGCTCAGCGCTATTCGTCTGGAAGTGATCGCCGACGAGCGCCTGCCGAAACGCGGCCCGGGGCGTCAGCCGGACAACGGCAATTTGCACCTGAGTGAAATTCAGGCGCTGTTGTTCGAGCCGGGCGCAGAGACGCCACACGTGCTTTCGCTCGCCAATGCCAGTTCCGATTTCGATCAGGACGGATGGACGATCCGCCACGCGTTGGACGGTAACGACAAGACCGCGTGGGGAATTCATCCGCGTGAAGGTGAATCTCACCAAGCGATATTCGAGTTGGCGACGCTCCAGTCATTGCCGGTTGCCTCGAAGCTCGTCATCACGCTCAAGCAACTCCACGGAGAAGGCCATTTGATCGGACGCCTGCGTCTGGCGATCACAGATGCGGCCCTGCCGATCCGGGTTGTTCCCGCGGATATTGGGCGCGTCGCCAGAATGTCGGCGGCCGGGCGCAATGAAGAGCAGCGCGTTCAACTTGCCGCATACGTGCTCGGCCAGCGGATCGCGAATGATCTGGCCAAACTGCCCAAACCCTCGCTCGTGTACGCCGCGGCAAGTGATTTTCCACCGGATGGCAGCCACAAGCCGGCCGGAGCGCCACGAGAAATCCATGTCCTCCAGCGCGGCGAAATCACCAAGCCGCTTGAGATCGCATCACCAGGCGCTTTGACGTGCGTGAGCGCGCTGCCAAATCAATTTGCGCTGGACGAACCGAACGCTGAGGGTCTGCGGCGTGCGGCATTCGCGCGTTGGCTCACGGATCCGAACAATCCGCTGACCTGGCGCTCGATTGTCAATCGCGTCTGGCACCAGCACTTCGGCCGGGGATTGGTCGAAACGGTCAACGACTTTGGCCGCATGGGTTCGACGCCGTCGCATCCCGAGTTGCTGGACTGGCTCGCGGTTTGGTTCCGCGATGACGCCACCGGCTCGTTCAAGAAACTGCACCGGCTGATTGTGACGAGCGCCACGTATCGTCAATCCGTCGTAGCAACCGACGTGAGGAGGCTCAATTTGAAATCCGAAATCCGAAATCCGAAATCCGAAATTGATCAGAGTCTCCTCACGTCGGCTGCTACCAGCGATCCCGATAACCGCTTTCTCTCGCGCATGAATCGCTCCCGGCTCGACGCCGAACAAGTACGCGACGCGATTCTGCTCATGTCCGGCCGGCTCGATTTGCGCATAGGCGGCCCGAGCGATCAACAGTTCGATCTTCAGCCGGGCATCCACGTTACGCCGAGGGTGGACTACACGAAGTTCGACGTGGACAGCGACGCGGCGCGCCGCCGCAGCGTGTATCGCTTTCTCTTTCGCACCCTGCCCGATCCGATGATGGAGGCTCTGGATTGTCCGGCGGGCGATCAACTGACGCCGGTGCGGAACAATTCCATGACCGTGCAACAGGCGCTGGCCCTCTGGAACAGCGCGTTCACCGTTCGCTATGCCGAACATTTCGCCGCGCGACTCGACAACAACGAAGCCGGCCTCAAAGATCGAATCAACGCCGCTTGCGAGTGGGCCTGGGGCCGTCCGCCAGGAAATGAGGAAGCGCGGGAATTATCCGACTACACTGAACGCCACGGACTGGCAAATCTCTGCCGGCTCCTGTTCAACAGCAACGAATTCATATTCGTGAACTGAAGCCATGAAGTCATCAATTGGTCTGACTGAAGAAACCGTAGGACGTGTGACAGAACCAACCGTCGGGCGAGCGATTCTCCCTCTCCCCCGCCGAGGGGGAGAGGGCCGGGGTGCACTGCTGTTGAAATAAG
>CAZNOE010001098.1:0-2134 GCA_964574525.1 uncultured Bifidobacteriaceae bacterium | reverse complement strand
AACATCACATGGTCATCTTCTTTCAATGGCGGTGCACCCCGGCCCTCTCCCCCTCGGCGGGAGAGAGGGAGAACCTAATTGCTTTCCGTCCCATTCCAGCGAAACGGAGAAGAACCCCATCGCATTGGACTCCTTCATTCCAGCGCCTCCGCCAGCACCTCGGCCATGTGCCGGGCGCGCACGAGTGCGAGGTGGTTGATCTGATGTCGGCAACTCGCGCCCGACGCCACGACCACGGTCCCATACGGCAGGCCGCGGATTTTTTCGATCAGCGGCTTCGCGACTTCCAATGAAAGATCAAATTTCGCTTCGAGCATCCCGAACCCGCCAGCCATTCCGCAGCAGCCCGTGTCGAGATACGTTGCCTTGCGGTTGGGCAGCCGCGCCACGAGCCGGTGCATGTACGCCGGATTCGTCAACGCCTTGGCATGACAGTGGACGTGAATTGCAACGTTGGCGGGCCTTGATGGAAAACGCAGTGCCGCCGGTTCGTGCCGTAACAGATCATCCAGAAATTGTTCCAGCAAGAAGCATCGCGCACCGACGCGTTCGGCATCGGGCAAGTTCAACTCCCGATAATCTTCGATGAACATCGAGTAACACGACGGCTCGAGAAAAATGATCGGCGCGTTGTCGGTGTCATCGGTGAACAGCGCAAGATTGTGGCGACCCGCGCGGATCGCTTCGTCGAGGTTTCCCTGGCTGAACGCTGGCCGTCCGCAGCATTTGCGGCCCTCCGGCAAAACCACCTCGAACCCGGCGGCCTCCAACACGTGCACCGCCGCAATGCCGATGTGCGGTTCGTTGTAACGCACGAACGTGTCGTCCCACAAGATCACGCGCCCTCGCGTCGGCTGTCGCTCGACTTGACGCTTGGCGAACCAAACGTCAAAGCGTTCCCGGGCGTAACCCGGGAGCGGACGCTCGGCCGAGATTCCCGCGGCACGCGCGAGACACTTTCGAACCAAAAACGAATTCAGCAGCGCGTTGCTCAGCCGCGGCATCATGCAGCCCAGGCGGCCCAACCGATCCACCGAGCTGAACAAGCGCTCGCGCAGTGACAGGCCCTCGCGCCGGATTCGCGCGTACTGCAATTCCGCTTTCAGCAACGCCATGTTGACGTTGGATGGGCACTCCGTCGTGCACGCTTTACAGGAGAGGCAGTTGCTTAGCGCCGCTTCCATTTCCTCGGCGCGCAACGGGTCACCCTTGAGGCCGCGCAATTCCAGCGCCGCGCGAATCGCGTTCGCCCGACCCCGCGTGGACATGATTTCCTCGCCGGTGGCGACGAACGTGGGACACATCGTGGGCGTCTGCTTGAGGCAACCGCCGCAGCCGTTGCACTGCTCCAGGTTGCGGACGAACGAGCCGTCCTTGGCCGCAAATGCGAGGACCGGCTCGAAGGGCAATTTCAGCGCGTAACCCGCGCCCAGCCGCAGGTTGGTGTCAATCTGGTAGCGGTCGTCGGAAATGATTTTTCCGGGATTGAACAGATTGTGCGGGTCGAACGATTTCTTGATCTGTCGCATCAGCAAAAGCATCTCTTCCCCGACCTGCTCCTTGAGAAATTCCGTTCGCGCAATGCCGACGCCGTGTTCACCGGCGAGCGATCCTTTGAACTGCCGCACCAACACCGAAACTTCCTCGGCAATCTGGCGGAACTTTTTCAGGTCCGCTGCCGAGTGCAGGTCAAGCACGGGCCGCACATGAAGCAGTCCGGACCCCGCGTGGCCATAATACGACGCCTCCAACCCCAGTTGCCCAATCAGCTTTTTCAGTTCCTCGTAGTATGCCGGTAAATCTTTCGGGCGCACCGCGGCATCCTCAATGCACGTCACCGGCTTCGCATCGCCAGACCGTCCCGTCAGCAACGAAAGCCCTGCTTTGCGCAGCGCCCACACATGATTGATCTCGGCGAGCGTCTGCATGATTTTTTTCCGCCGGCCGAGGGGCATCCGTTCCATCGCGGCGAGCCGGTCCTCGACATCACCGTAAAACTCCACGAGGAGCACCGACTCGCAAGGCTGCGCGTCCAGATCAAGCAAGTCGCGGGCGACTTCGAATTCCCGTTGCCCTTTGGTCTGATCGAGAAGCACGCGATCAATGTGTTCGACCGCCGCAGGCTTCAATTCCA
>CAZNOE010001097.1:0-2147 GCA_964574525.1 uncultured Bifidobacteriaceae bacterium | reverse complement strand
AATGACCCTGTCCGCCGGCCTGAACCTGAGCGCCGGCGGCAGCGGCCCCACCAACGTTTGGGAACTCGCTGCTTTGCAGGATAGCGCAACCGGTGCCCCCGGCACGGACTTCGACCAGATTGTGGTGACGGGAGGTACGCTGGCCCTCGGCACTCAGGCGACCTTGGACATCCGGTTCACCGGATCGGCCAGCGCGCCCGATGCCGGCAATCCCTTCTGGCAGTCCGCGCACTCGTGGAGGATTATTTTCCAGCGCGGGGGGGCCACCAACCCCGGTTCTTCCAATTTCGGCACCGTGAAGAATGGCAGCTACGCCGCGGGCAACTTCACAACCGTGGCCAACGGCAGCGGTATCGTGTTGACCTTTACGCCTAATTTCGTGCCCCCGCCGGCGGCCGGTCTGCGCATTACGGCGCTTACCGGTGCCGGCACCGGCAGTGTGACGGTTTATTATACGAACACGATTCCCGGCACCAACTACTTCCTGTTGTACAATCCGGATCTGCGCACGACGAACTGGTTCACCGTCGGCGGCAAGGTGGCCGCCGGCACGGGCGACTTCCAGACGGACAACTCTGCTAACGGCAGTCAACGTTACTACCGTGTTTCCACTGTGGCTGGTTTATTCCTGCCCGATACCCGTCTGCGCATCACCACCATTACCGGCGCCGGCACGGGCAGCGCGACGATCAACTACACGAACACGCTGGCAGGCACCAATTATGTTTTGGCATATCGCACAAATATCAACGCGACGAACTGGTTCACCTCCGGCAGCAAGACGGCTGTCGGTGCCGGCGATTTTCAGACCGATAATTCCGCCACGAACGGGCGCCGGTTCTACCGCGTTTATTACGTGACGCCGTGAGCGTGCGGTTTTTTTCAGGAACCAAATAGCGAACCAACTTGAGCGGTGGGTATGAATCTTGATCAGACAATGGAGATGAGATCGAGCCAGCGGAACACGTCCGCACAGCCGGAGTTGTCGAAACGGCAGGCGGAAATTCTCCTGGCCGCGTCAGTCGGAAAGCCCGACAAGCTCATCGCAGAACAACTGCAGGTTTCCACGCGCACTTTGGAAGGACACTGGCGGGCGATACATCGCAAGCTCGGCTCGTTGAATCGTTGTCAGGCCGGTTTTCGCTTTGCGGCACTGCGGGAAAATACGCAGGGGAATTCCCCCGCGTGATTTCGCGGTCTGGTGGGGATTGTTGGAAATGCGATGCTGAAGGGAACGAAAGGCGAACAAGATGGAAACTATGCGAGTTCGTGAGGGAAGGACAAAGGTGATAACTGCCGGAACCATGAGGCGGGAGTTTGCCGCGATTGCGATCTGGTTCGGGTCATCCGTCTGGCTTTCAGCGGTAGGCATTCCCGAGATCTACAGCTTTCAGAATTCACCTTTACCATCCGGGACTTTGGTGCAAGGCAATGACGGTGCATTCTACGGAACGTCCATGAGCGGAGGGAGCCACGGGCAGGGGTTTGTATTTCGCGCCACCACGAACGGAGAGTTGACGACGCTCGTTGCGTTTGCGGGTACAAATGGAGCAAGTCCGCAGGAAGCCGGCTTGGTGCAAGGTAACGACGGCGCGTTTTACGGAATAACCACCTACGGCGGGAGCAATAACTATGGGACGGTTTTTCGGGTGACCACAAACGGTTTACACTCGGTTCTCGCGACCTTCAACAATGTCAATGGTGCTTATCCGCGAGCCAGTTTGGTGCAGGGCGGGGACGGAGCCTTCTACGGCACCGCTCAAGAGGGCGGTAATCAGAACGACGGCACGGTCTTTCGAGTCACGACTAATGGCGAACTGACTGTATTGATTTCGTTCGCTTACACGAATGGTGCCTTCCCTTGGGGAGCTTTGGTTGAGGGCCCGGACGGAGCCTTTTACGGCACCGCCCGGGCAGGCCCGGATTATTCTGGTGAAGTCTTCAGGGTGACCACCAACGGCATGTTGACCGTGCTGGCCTCATTTGACGGCACGAACGGCGCGGAACCTCGAGGGGGAGTGGTGGTGGGCAGCGATGGGGCATTTTACGGCACGACGGGGCAAGGTGGCATTAGCAGTAACGGGACGATATTTCGGGTCACAATGCAAGGGGCGCTGACGACAGTGGCTTCTTTCGAGGTTGGGGAC
>CAZNOE010001096.1:0-2149 GCA_964574525.1 uncultured Bifidobacteriaceae bacterium | reverse complement strand
CGGGCGGGTTCACGTCGCCAAACGCCCACTCGTAGGCGGGAATCTGGCCGTTCGGGTGCATGTACCATTCGCGCGTGAGTTGCGTGAGTTGATGCTTGGCGAACTCCGCGTCCACGAGCGCGAGCGGAAGGCAATGGAACGCCAGGTCCCACGCGGCATACCAAGGATATTCCCACTTGTCCGGCACGGACATGACGCAGGCGTTGTTCAGGTGCGCCCATTCGGAGTTGCGACCGTGCTTGCGCTCGGCAGGTGGCGCCGGTTGCGCGGGGTCACCCTTGATCCACATCGGCACGTCGTAACAGTAGAATTGTTTGCTCCAGATCATGCCGGCCAGAGCCTGGCGTTGAACGTTGCGGGCGTCCGGATCGGTGATGTCTTTCTGCAACCCGCCGTAAAACTCATCCGCTTCGCGGAGGCGCTGGGCAAAGATTGCGTCGAAGTTGGCGAACGGCTTCGCGCTCGTGGATTTGCCGAGGCGCAACCGCACGCTCATTGAGCCACCCGCCGGAATCGTCAGCTTGTAGAGTGCTCCGGCTTTCGTGCCGGTGCGGTTGGGATTCACTCCGGATGGATTCCTGTGAACGACGTATTCGTCGAAGCCGTCTTTGAAGAATCCTTGGGCGTCTGTTTGTCCGTAAAGGCGACGGGCGTTCGTATCGTTGTCGCAGAACAACAGTTCCGGTCCACTCTCATTAACACCCGGCTTCAGCCGGGTGTCAGCGAGGGCGGGGGCGGAAAAACCGTTTTTCTTTTGCGCGGAACTTTCACCGGGCTGAAGCCCGGTGTTAATGAGAGGATCGCAATGCAGCGTGTATTCGCCAAGACCTTCATGTTCCGCCACGATGCTTCGGTCCTGCTCTCGCATCAGCGGCTTCGTCGCATCAGCTTTCCATGACCAGGTGTTGCGAAACCACAATTGCGGCAGCACGTGAACCTCCGCTGCCTCCGGCCCGCGATTGTGAACGGTGACTCGCATCAGAATATCATCCAGACCAGCCTTCGCGTATTCAACGAAGACATCGAAGTAGCGGTCATCGTCAAAAATGCCAGTTTCCGGCAATTCAAATTCCGGCTGGTCTCTGCCGCGGCCACGACTTTCTTCAAGGAGTCGCGCGTACGGGAATTCCCGCTGCGGATACTTGTAAAGCATCTTCAGGTATGAGTGGCTGGGCGTGGCGTCGAGGTAGTAATAAAGCTCCTTCACATCCTCGCCGTGATTGCCCTCGGGGTTGGTGAGACCGAACAGTCGCTCTTTGAGCATCGGGTCCTGACCGTTCCACAACGCGAGCGCGAGGCACAGGCGCTGACCGCTGTCGCTGATTCCGCCAATCCCATCCTCGCCCCAACGATACGCGCGGCTGCGGGCGTGCTCGTGCGGGAAGTAACCCCACGCGTCGCCGCCGGGCGAATAATCCTCGCGCACCGTGCCCCATTGGCGCTCGGAGAGATACGGGCCCCAGAGTTTCCAGTTCTTCTTCTCCGCTTTGTCCTCGGCGAGACGTTGGGCTTCGGCGTTGACCGGTCCGGGGGTATTCATAGGGGCATTGAGGCAACACGCTGCTTGCTTTGCCGGCATTGTCAATTCGTCTTTTTCGGGGCGGTCACGCTCGGTCTTCCCACCTTTGGCCTTGTCTTCCGTCGCGAAGATAATGCCATGAACCCGAAGCCGAGACGCGCCGCGAACTGCAGTTGATGCCGCGCAGCGGGCGGAATGATTGACCAAACGCCCCGAAGCTCCTACGGTCTGCGTCGGAAGAATCGGAATTGCGGAATGCGCGCGAGATGAAACAGATTCGATTAACCCGACACGCGCAAGAACAGGCGGCGGAACGCGGAGCAACGGAGTCCGAAGTGAAGGAGGCCGTGCGGAAAGGTTCGCGCCAGCCCGCCAAGCTCGGACGGGAAATGTGTCGCTACAACCTTGCGTTTGGCCGGAAGTGGCAGGGCCGGCAATACGCCGTCAAGCAAGTCGCGCCCATCATCAAAGAGAAGGCCAATGAAATAGTTGTGATTACCGTCTATACGTACTACTTTTGAGCCCGCATGAAGATCAGCTACGACTCGGAGATTGACGCCCTTTACATTCGGTTTGTCGAGGGCAAGCACGAGTGTCGTACCGTGCGGCTCAACGAGGAGGTCGCGTTGA
>CAZNOE010001095.1:0-2153 GCA_964574525.1 uncultured Bifidobacteriaceae bacterium | reverse complement strand
AGCATCGTGTGGACGCGCAATTGTTCCGCGTTGGAAATCTTCGCCTTGAACGGCGTCGCGCTGAAATCCGAATCCACGCGGACCATGTTCGCGCGGAGTTCGGCCACGATGGGCTTGGCGTAGTTGATCAACGCTTCGTCGTCGTTGAGCGTGATGACGCGCACCTGATCCGGCGCGAGCCAGAGCGGGAAGTTGCCCGCGTAATGCTCGATGAGGAAGCCGATGAACCGCTCGTGCGAGCCGTTACTGCTGGTCGGCGATGGAACGAACAAACGCCTTGAGTGAATCAAAGGCTTTCGCCTGCCAAGGGATCGCGCCTTTCTGCGCGGCGCGGCCAAGTTGAGGGTCAATCACGTCACAAGCCAACGCGTATCCTGCGAATTGAGCCTTCATTGGATTACTCGTTTTCCTGCCACGCTTGTCGAGGCAGGCGAAGAATTCATTCACACACGGAAGCGCGGCGTTTGGATGCGCTTTCTCCTTCTCAGCAACAGCGGCTAAGCATAGCGATTCCAACATGCCGGCATCCTGGCAGTTTGGTAGGATGAAAACACCAACCGCAAGTGGGTTTCCTTCCAGAGCGGTCATCGCGGCAGGTACTGGAAGTTGCGCTCCTTGCAGAGCGGCTTGGACGCTTTGGAAAGCAGCGATGGCCGTTGAACCTTCCGCGTCGCGAATGATTCCGATGCGTTTCGCCCGCTCCTTGAATACGGCCTTCTGGGTGAGCAGTTCGAGGTATGTCTGAAGGTTGCCTTTGCTGATGTCGCCGAAAGTCCGTGCCTCGACCGCGTTTGCCAACCCATATGCGGCTATCATCTCGCGGAAGAACATCTCCGGCACTCGCCCTTCAACCAGCAGTTGACCCGCGGTGTGAATTGGTCGATCGAGGCTCAGGCTTTCGGGGCTGATCCCATTCACGAACGAACCTCCAAACCCATATCGGACGCAACCTCAAGGTGCGGTGAAGCGAGGCTCACTGCCTCGACACTTCCATTGACGACTTGAAGGCGTTGGACGCTAAGCTCCTGTTTGCTGTGCTCCTTCTCAGCTTCGTGAGCGGCCATTACGCATTCGCGGCTGTGAGTCGTCGCGAAAATCTGAATGCCTTCGCGCTCACAGAGCGCAAACAGCCCTTTCCAAATCTTCGGCATGGATTCGGAAAAGATGCCATTCTCGATTTCGTCGACAAGAAGCACGGTGGCACGGTTTGCCATGACGTGAGTGTAAATGTGGAGAATGCGATTAAATGCCTGCCCCATCTGCGTAGCTGGAACGGCACGCGACAAACCAATATCGACAAAGATCAACGGCGATTGTGTCCCAGGGAGTTTAGCATACCTGAGCCGTCGAACGCGCGGCTCTACCTCTCTCATGATTTCCTCGATTCGTCGTTCTCCGTCTGCCAAGAGCGCGACTTGGTTGTAGTTTTCGGCATCCTGAACCGGATTAGGTGCCCGCGTTGAAAGCACTGCCAGGCGAAAGTCGTCCGGCGGATTCCCGCCCATAACGGCAAACTGGTGCTGGCCAAACTGAAGCAACTTCGTGTGTCCCTTCTTCGGCATTCCAGGCCTGCGAACCCTGTCGTCATCTTTTGCGCTGCTGTCTGTTCTCGTCAGCACGGGTTGAAGTTTGCCTTCCCCGAGATGTGGGTCTGGTAACCGCTCTGTCCTGACGGCGATTGTTTGCTGAGATGTCAAACTGGCGGTGATACCGATCTCGTTTTCGGAGCTTCGGTCGTAAAATAACCACGACCAAAAATTCTCTCGGTCGTTGTTGTCATCCACTGATTGGCCACCGCTTTGATTGGTACGAAACGTAATCGGCAGGTTTCGCAATGCTGTTCCATCCCCGAGCAACAGAACCAAAGCCTCCAGAATGCTCGTCTTTCCCGTATCGTTGCCACCAACGATCAGATTGACACGCTTCAATCCTCTGAGCTTGACATGGCGCAGACCACGAAAGTTCTGAATTTCAAGTTCGATGATCATGCCGGTAAAGCTACGGTCTTCGCTCCTTAATCGCAGCAAGAATCTGCGCCACCACTTCCACCTTCGGCCTTGCGCCGATGTTGCCTTTGCCGTGCAAGCGGACTGAAACATTGTCACTATTCACGGCTTTCCGATTAACTGGCAGGAATGATGAGGGATTGGAGG
>CAZNOE010001094.1:0-2157 GCA_964574525.1 uncultured Bifidobacteriaceae bacterium | reverse complement strand
AAAACATGCTCAAGCTGGTCTATCGCCACAACATGCTCCACGAGCGCGACGTGCGACGGGCGCTTGAAACCGGCCAGCCCGTGCCGCACGTGGATGCGAAGCCGCTAGCCACAGGTTAGTCAACAGATGAAACGGATGGTTCTGAACGATGGCAATCCAACGACTTGAAATCTCTGGCTTTCGCTCTCTCGCCGATGTGGTTTGGGAACCGGGCCCATTGAACGTGCTGATTGGGTCTAATGGGTCAGGCAAGTCTAACCTGCTGCGAGCCTTGCAGTTGCTCAAAGCGGCTGCCGAAGGGAAACTCTCGAAAACCGTCCGCGCTTGGGGCGGGATGGTTCCTCTGCTATGGGATGGTCAAACCGACTCGATAAAGTGCAGTGTGAGCGGCAATTTTCCATTCCATGTAACTTACGAATTAGTGATGGGGCAATTGGGCCGGAGCGGCGCCTTTCGGATTGAAAGAGAATCTCTCGTCAAATTCATCAAGCGCGAACCTGATGGTGGCGAAAGTTCTGATGTCCCTAAATTAATAGAGCGCACCAGCACACGAGCGACCCTCTTTACTTTGAGTCAGCAAGAACAAGGAGTGGAAATCGAGCCCGGGTCGCTGGATGAAGACGAAACTGTGCTCTTAAAAGGATCACTCGTCGAAAGGGGTGGCCCCCCTGTTATTTCAACGACCCAACATGCATTAGCAGACTACAGCATTTACCATGACATACGCGTGGACAGCGAATCGGAAATGCGCCGCGCCGCTGTGTCCCGCCGTGACATCCATGTTGAGCCGGACGGAAGCAATCTAATCTCCGTGTTGCACACGCTTTATTCAGAAGATCGGACTTTCAAATCCGAATTGAACACAGCAATGAAAGCCGCCTTTGGCGACGAGTTTGAAGAGCTGATCTTCCCGCCCGCTGAGGATGGCCGCATCCAACTCCGCATCCGTTGGCGTTCACTGAAGCGCGAACAGTCCGCCAGTGACTTGTCTGATGGAACGCTGCGCTTTCTGTTCCTGCTTGCCGTGCTGGGCAGTTCCGAGCCGCCGCGACTGATTGCGATTGACGAACCGGAGACCGGCCTGCACCCCAGCATGTTGCCGCTCGTGGCGGAATTCGCTGCCGATGCTGCCCGCCGCACGCAGGTCATTTTGACGACTCATTCGCCCCAATTTTTGAACGCTTTTCAAAATCGGGCCGATATTGTCACAGTTGTGGAGAGTCAAGAGGGCAAAACTCAGTTGCGACGGCTTGCAGAGGCTGACTTAGGACGCTGGCTTGAGCATTATCAGCTTGGCGATCTGTGGTTATCTGGAGAGTTGGAGGGGGCTGGGTGAAAATCATCCTCTTCGTGGAAGGCCGGACGGAGAAGGAATTGCCGCCATTCCTCAAACGGTGGCTTGACCCGCAGTTGCCCCAACCGATTGGCGTCCAAGCCGTGCGATTTGAGGGCGTCAACCATTTCCTGGAAAACGTCTCAATCAAGGCCAACCTGCATTTAGCCAGCAAAGATACCGTAGCGGTGTTCGGGTTACTTGACTTGTACGGACTGAAATTGGATTATCCCAAGCACGCCGACCATGAGCAGAAAATCGCTTTTGCCCGTAATAACATCGCAAAACGACTTGATGCTGCCAACCGACCACGTTTCCGGCAGCATTTTGCGGTGCACGAGACAGAAGCCTGGCTTTTGAGCGATCCCCGCCTATTTTCTGCTGTCACGCTTCCGGCAAGTTGTGCCCGCCCCGAGGAAGTGGATTTCGATGAACCGCCCTCGAAACTACTTGATCGCCTATTCAGCCAGAGCGGAGGTCATGGTTACAAAAAGGTCACAATGATACGCAACTTGCTTCCCAAGCTCGATCCTATGCTGGTCTATCAAAAATGCCTCAACTTCAAACTGATGATGGACGAAATGCTTGACGTAGCGCGCAAAGCGACGACAGTGTAGTGTCTCCAGACAAACGCTTCAGTGATGAACCCCATGACTTCACGCAAAGACATCATCCGCCAGACCATCCTCGCCGATCACGCGAAGGTTTGGATACCAGCCGCGCGCACCTGATGTCGAGGCCGCAGCTGACTGGAGAAATAGCATGAACACTTCCGCACTCGATCCGACGGCGATTAGTCCAACAGCAGTTTTAGCCGTAGGCGT
>CAZNOE010001093.1:0-2158 GCA_964574525.1 uncultured Bifidobacteriaceae bacterium | reverse complement strand
GAGTTCTCCAGCATGATGGGCCGGATGGACCCAAGTGAGGTGCGCGCCTTTCTGCGCAGCGCCAACAGCGCCGGCAAGGTGACGGCCTGCGACCGTTGTTTGGGGCACAACCGCGAGGAGGCGGCCACGGAGTCGTCGCGCTGCCTGCATTGCGATTGCCGATCGTCAGGCAATTGCGTGCTGCAGCACTGGGCGCAGGCTTATGGCGCGGACGCGAATCGTTTTCGCGCGGAGCGGAAGAAATTCGAGCAGCAATTGCAGCCCGGCGGCATCATCTTTGAGCCGGGCAAATGCATCCTCTGCGGCATTTGTGTGAAGCTGACGGAGATGGCAGCCGAGCCGCTGGGGCTGACGTTCATCGGGCGCGGATTTGACGTGAAGGTCAGCGTGCCTTTCAGTTCCGAGATCGAGGCGGGTCTCCAGAAGGTCGCCGCCGAGTGCGTGGAGCAGTGCCCGACCGGGGCGCTGGTATTCCGCGAGAACTCGGTGGCTGCAACTGTTCGTGTGGTTGACGCAACCCCGGGCAACCAGACGCTTTGAACATATTCAGACCTCATCTGCCTTGTTCAAGCAGCGGCGTGGTGTCTATGCTCAGGCGCCTCGTACGTACCGGAACGAAAGCCGCCTCCGCCTCCGCCGCTGAAGTAGCCGGTCTTTCCGTTCGCGATGGCGAGCGAACCAGAAGGCAGCCAAAAGAAGCTTGCCGCCAACTTTTCCAGCAGTGCAAGCTGTGAGCATGGCCGCCCAGCAACCCGCGAGCAGAGTCCGCAACCCAAAGAAGCGATTTAACTGGATCGTCAGCGACTTCCTCCGGCGGTGGCTCGTGTTCTACCTCGAATTGAAGGCGAAGGTCACGGGGCGCGGCTACTACTGCGCGGCGCTGCACGGCGAATCCGAATACAACATCACGATCAATTCCGACCTGACGGTTTCCTGCAACTGCCAGGATTACGAGGGCATCGGCAACATCGGCGATCTGCACAAGAACTCGTTCGAGGAAGTTTTCGCCGGCCCCGTGGCCCAGCGGTTTCGCGACGAACTGGCGAAAGGAAAAATGCCGATCCCGACCTGCGTTCGATGCAGCGAGTTGCGGCAGTTGCCTGCGCGCAACGCGAAGCCTCCAACCGTTCGCCTGCCGTATCGCGGGATGCTGTTGGAGAACACCGTTCGCTGCAACGTGGATTGCACGGGTTGCGCGCGCAGCACGGCGGCGGACCTTCGGGTGAACAAACAGTTGCAGATGCCGGTCGCGGAGATGGAACAAATGGCCGACCTCGTTCAGCGCCTCGGCTTGCGGCAGGTTTTTTATCTGAACCTCGGCGAGCCGTTTCTCTCGCCGAATGTTGGCCAGGAACTGCCGTTGCTTCGGAAAAAAAATCCCGACTGCCGCATCGTGACTTCCACGAACGGCATGTTGTTGAACACCGACGCCAAGCGCGAGGCGGCGCTGAGTTTCAGCCACATTTTCTTTTCGGTTCATGGCATCAGCGACGAGATGTCGGAGAAATACATGCACCGCGGCAGTTTTGAAAAAGCCTACGCCGCGATGAAGGCGATGGTGGAATACCGGAACGCGCGCGGGCTGACGCAGCCGATCCTGGAATGGAAATATCTGCTTTTCAATTGGAACGACCGGCCCGCGACGATCCGGCGCGCCATCGAAATGGCGCAGGCGGCGAACCTGGATTTCATTTCCTTCTGGCCGACGTGCAATCCGTTCTGGGGCATTTCCTGGCGCTATCGGTTCGGCCTCTTGAACCAATTTGGCGTGAAGAGTTGGAAAGGCCGGGAAGTGGACTTGCGTCCTGAAGGACTTCGCGGCACGCCGACGCATCCGTTCCTGGCGACGGCCATGCCTGCGGCTTGAGCGGACACAAGTCACTTAATTTGATGTCTGACTGTCCGGCAACTCAAGCCGCTCGAATTTTTGTGAGACGGAATACGGCTCTCCCTCTCCTTGGAGGAGAGGGCCGGGGTGAGGTCGAGCGTATAATCTAAATCCCACTTCTCTGCGAAGCCATCCGCCAGTATCGGACACGGGATGGAATTAGTTGTGACGCTCGCCCTCAACCTGACCTTCTCCCCCGGGGAGAAGGAACAGCGTTCGCACCTCTCTGGTTTTGCGGATAATCGTCCGGCAAATCCAGTCGCAGGTTTT
>CAZNOE010001092.1:0-2159 GCA_964574525.1 uncultured Bifidobacteriaceae bacterium | reverse complement strand
GCTGGGCCGGCGCACGGTGGACTTGGCGGCCTCCAACCGGTCCTTGAAACAGGGAATCGCCCAGCGCAAGACCGTGCAGCGAGCGCTCAAAAAAAGCGGGGAACACTCCCGGCAACTTTTGAAGGAATCGCGCCGCCTGCAAAAACATTTGCAGCGCCTGACCCACCAGATCCTGTCGGCGCAGGAGGACAAGCGAAAGAAGATCAGCCGCGAGTTGCATGATGAGATTGCCCAGACGTTGTTGGGAATCAATGTCCGGCTGTTGACGTTGAAAAAGGAGGACGAGATCAACGCCAGCAGCCTCAAAAAAGAAATTGCCAGCACACAACGGCTGGTGGATAAATCGGTGAAAAGTATAAAACAGTTCACCCGTGAATTCGGTATTCACCATCGGACGCAAAATTGCACCTCAAATGGCGCGTAAACTAAACGGGCTGTCGCAACGATACGTCGCGGCGCTGCGCAAACACCTGGCGCAAGGTCCGCAGGCAGGCTCGGAGCGGGCGCAGCGACTGGGACGCCGGGCCATGTCCCTTGGGCTGGAGACGTTGAACCTGGCCAGGATTCACGAGCAGGCGTTGATCACACTGGTGTTGCCGGGTTCCTCCCCCGGCACCCGGGATATGATGGTCCGGCGGGCGGGTAGATTCTTTGCCGAGGCCATCACCCCGATCGAGAAAACGCATCGCACCGCGCGGGAAGCCAATGCCAATTTGACGGGGATGATCCAGACGTTGAGCCAGCGCAGCGTGGACCTGGCCGCGTCCAACCGGCAGTTGATTCAGGAAATCGCCCAGCGCAAATCGGTCGAGGCATCCCTCAGGAAAAGCGAACAACACTACACCCAGTTGTTGGTGCAGTCGCGGCACATGCAGGATCAATTGCGGCTGCTCTCCCGCCAGCTTCTCTCGGCCCAGGAGGAAGAGCGCAAGATGATCAGCCGCGAACTGCATGATGAAATTGCCCAGACTTTGACGGGCATCAATGTCCGGCTGGCGGCCTTGAAAGCGGAAGCAAACGTCAACACCAGGGGCCTCCAGAAAAAAATCTCCAGCACGCAACGGCTGGTCGAGAAATCGGTGGACATCGTGCATCGGTTCGCCCGCCAATTGCGCCCGGCGGTGTTGGACGATTTGGGGCTGATTCCCGCGCTGCATTCGTTTATGAAAGCTTTTACCGCGCGCACGGGCGTGCGCACTCGTCTGACGGCCTTTGCGGCGGTGGAACAATTGGATGGCGGCAAACGAACGGTGCTCTTTCGCGTCGCCCAGGAAGCGCTCACCAATGTGGCCCGCCATGCGCAAGCCAGCCGGGTGGAAGTGAGCATCCAGAAATCCGATCACGCCATTTGCATGAACATAAAAGACGACGGGAAATCCTTTGACGTGGAACGCACCTTGCACAGCAATGGCGGCAAACGTCTTGGGCTGCTCGGCATGAGGGAACGCCTGGAAATGGTCGGCGGCAACTTTTGCGTCGAATCCGCACCGGGACAGGGCACCACCATCCAGGCGGAAATCCCGTTCGCCAAAGTGCGGAAAGGTCAGCTTAAAAAATCTGGTAAAACAAAAACACTTACATGTCCATGAAACGAATCACTGTTTTACTGGCTGAAGACCCCATGGTCGTGCGCGAGGGGCTCTGGACGTTATTGGAGGCCGAAGCCGATCTCGAGCTCGACACGCTGGCCGCGAAAGTTGCTTCAGGCCCGATTGTTGTTTTACCCGCGTTCACATAAGAATGCCCTTGAATGAAAACTAACAGCACCAAACCCACCTCTCCAGCGACTCATTTGCCCAAGTGTCCTACCGGCATCCAAGGTCTCGACGAAATCACCGGCGGCGGATTCCCGCGCGGGCGGCCCACGCTGGTCTGCGGCGGCGCGGGTTGCGGCAAGACGCTGTTGGCCGCGGAATTCCTCGTGCGCGGCGCCGTGCAGTTCGGCGAACCGGGCGTTTTCATGTCCTTCGAGGAGACGGAAGCGGAGTTGAAGGCCAACGTCGCGTCGCTCGGATTTGATCTGGCGGGCCTGGTCCGGCGCAAAAAAATTGTGCTCGACTACGTCCACATCGAGCCCAGTGAAGTCCAGGAGAGCGGCGAGTATGACCTGGAAGGGTTGTTCGTCCGGCTCAATCACGCGATTGATTCCATCGGCGCCA
>CAZNOE010001091.1:0-2159 GCA_964574525.1 uncultured Bifidobacteriaceae bacterium | reverse complement strand
GGGCCGGGGTGAGGGCGAGCGTTGACTGATTCACCCGGTCCAGAACCAGTTTGAAAATCGTGCGCTCGCAGAGGTAGCCGGTCATCTCCGGTCGCGTGTAGTAAGCGCCGAATTCCTTTTGGTTGATGTATTTCTCGAAGATGTAGCCAAGCACGTCGGGATTGATTTCGTCGGCCTGTCCGCCGGGCGTGTCGTTGAGATTCCACGAGTAGCGGCCAAAGAGATTGAAGACGTTCTCGAACGCGCGGTCAGGAATCAGGATGCACGGCTGGTCGGGGAAACCGTGGTCAAGTTCGACGTGATGCGGCAGGAATAGTCCGCCGTTAAGGTAGCGGATTTTTCCGAGCAGGGCGTTGGTTTTCGCGCTGCGGGCGAGTTCGGGTTTGGCAAAGCCTTCAAAGAACAGCGTGTTGAGGAACACGGGATAAAATTTGTCCGCGCCGAGTTTCTTGCCGCTGAAAGCGAGTTTATCCACCAAGTAACGGTCATTGCCGCGACCACGCTCCTTGCTGTAATCGAGAAAGAATTTTTTCTGGAGAAACCAGATGAACATGAGGCGGTTCATCAACACGGAGGCATACCAGCGGCGCTGGTGTTCGTCCTTGATGCCGCGAATGAGTACGGTGAACTCCAGACGCTGAATGTCGAAGTCACCGTAGAATTTTTTGGTGACGCGCTCGACATCAAGGGCGTTCTTGAGGCGGCGGGCAACTTCGGTGAGCGGAATGTTGCCCTGCGCGTCGAGTTCGCTGATGTCCACGACGAGCGCGGCGAGCTTGCTCAAGAACAGGTCGCCGGGCTGGCCTTTGACGTAAAGATGGTCACGGGCGTGGGATTTGCCGGCCTCGCGTTTGACCCAATACCAGAGGCTTTGCGTGCGCGCGGCGTCGGTGAAGATGAGAAGATTTTCCGCCGCGAGCACGGAGACGGCAGCGTGAATGGCGGCGCGGGTTTTGGCGTCGGGAATTGCGCCGCCGGGCGTGGTGATTTCAAAGACGTGGATGCCGGAGAGCACGGCCACGGGCGCGCGGTGGAAACGTAGGCCGCCTTTGGCCTCGGCGTCAGCGGGCTTGAGCGCGAAGGGCGGATTGCTCCAGCCGAGTTCGTTGATGAACAGCTTGCGGAAGTCAAAGTCCTGAAGGTGCTGGCGGGTGGCTTGAAGGTTCAGGGGCATGGCGTCAATCGGCGCGGAGTCCAAGCGAACAAATGATTTGCGGCGGCGGCGGCGGTGCAGAGTCGTCGAGGATGACGAGCCGGCCTTCGTTGCGGAGTTCGAGGACGAGTTGCGCGAGATGTTCCATCGGCAATCCCTGACGAAGTTCGCGTGAGAGCGTGTCCCGCGAGTATTCGGTGAGGTGGCCTTTGAGCATTTCTTCCAGTGCGCGGGGCAATGCTTCAAGTGGTTTCGCGAAAAGAGTTCCCTCGACACTGGCCCAATAATCTTTGAGCCGGTGGTAGGCTTTGTATTTCGGGCCGGAGCGCGAACCGAGCGCGCCGGTGAGCGCGGGCTGTTCCTTCACGATCGCGTCGGCAGCGATGGCAACGAGATCATGGTGATTTTCCGCACGCGGGAGTGCGGGCGTGTCGGGCGTGCAAGCGGCGGCTTCGAGTATGGCGCGCGGGGATTCGGAAACGAGTTTGCCGTCGTTGTCCACGCGGGCGAGCGCGTTCGCGCCCTCGGCGGTGCGAAGAAATACCAGCGCGCCGGGTGACACTTTGGGCGGCGTGGCCTTGGCAGAAAAAACCACGTCGGGCAATGACTCGACGGTTTTTTGCAGCGCAGAATTGTCCCTGATGGCGTCCTGCCAGATGCCGAGCGCGAACGAACCGAGATCAACTTCATCGTCCTGATCGTCGAGCGCGCCGGATTTTTCGTTGTAGAGATCGTGCCATGCTTTGGCCTTGCCGATGTCTTCGTCGAAGAAAGTTTCGTCCGTGCCGAGAATTTCTTCGCTCTGCTTGAGCCGTCCGCGAAGCCGATTGCGAAGATTGATGATGCGATCCACGCCGTCCGCCGGAAGGAACGTGTAGCACGTGACGGTGAGGGCTTCCTGTCCGATGCGATCCACGCGGCCCGCGCGCTGGATGAGCCGGATGATGGCCCACGGCAAATCGAAGTTCACGACGATGGCGCAGTCTTGAAGATTCTGGCCTTCGCT
>CAZNOE010001090.1:0-2160 GCA_964574525.1 uncultured Bifidobacteriaceae bacterium | reverse complement strand
TTTCTCGGAATCTGGCGTATTATTGGCGTTGAACAAAGGCAATCTATGAAAAAACTGAAAACAATCACAGCCATTGCACTCGCCGTTTCCTATCTGGCCGCGCCGCTCGCCGGATTCGCGGCTGAAAAAGCCAAGCCCTACCCGCTCGACAAGTGCGTCGTGTCCGACGAAAAGCTTGACTCAATGGGCAAGCCCTATGTCTTCAAGCACGAGGGGCGAGAGGTCCAACTGTGCTGCAAGTCCTGTCTGAAGGATTTCAAGAAAGACCCGGCCAAGTACATCAAGAAAATCGAGGAAGCCGAAGCCAAGGCCAAAAAGTAGGTTGATTACGCCAAAATCGAGCTTGAGGCACTGCCCAGGCTCGATTACAGTTCCGCCGTGAGAAAAGCGCTGGCCATTCTGTTCAGTCTGTCGCTGGTGTGTGCGCAGGTTGTGGCAACCACGTGCGCGCCGGTGGTGACGACCCCAAAGGCGATCTGCGCGTGTTGCGACTGCGGCAGTGCCGATTGCTGCGTCACTCAATCTTCCTCACCACGTTCCGGTCCCGTTCCCATCGCTCCGGTGCGCGCCGGGATCGAAAATCAACTCTCCGCTCTTTCGGCAGGTTCGCTCGTCTGGGTATTACCTCAAGCCGATGCGAACCCGTTCTCTCCTTCGACTGCTTCTTCTCTGATCACGGTGGCGGTGCCGCTCTTCGCGCGGCATTGCGCCTTCCTGATCTGACCGTCCCCTCCTAAACGCCCGTAGTGTGTACCGCGCAGGCGCGCTGCGGAGTTTTTCAGGTCTTTCTGCGCTCGTGGAATTTTTGCGCCTATGAAAAAAATTGTCTTACTGAGCTTGATCTCACTCACAGTGGTGAGCGGGAAAGCCGTTGCGAGCGTGATTGACGCTCGCCCTCACCCCGGCCCTCTCCCCCAGGAGAGGGAGAGTCATCCGCCGCGCGAAGGCAATGCGGACGCTCTCGGTCAATCGGCCCGGTCTGGAACAGACGGCTCGACCGCGGCGGCTCTAACAGCGACGGACGAATTGTCGCAAAACAATCGAACGTCCTCCCTTTCCCCGGGGGAGAGGGCTGGGGTGAGGGCGAGCGTAGATTCTGATTCACCTGTCTCCGGGATCAACTCCATCCGCCTCACACCGGAGTTCATCAACCAGCTCGCCGAAGAGATGCGCACCAATCATCCCGCCCTTCTCGCGGCCGGCGCACGGACGAATGCGGCTGCAGCCAGCCTGAACGCCGTGCGCACCTGGGAAGACCCGATGCTGCGCGTGGGTGGCCTGGTCGCGCGCGAGGAAATGCGTGCGGACGACGGCGACGTGATTTACGGCGCGGAACAAAAACTCCCGCTGTTCGGCAAACCGGCATTGGCCCGCCGGGTGGCCCGGTCCGAACTCGATGTTGAGTCGGCTAACGCCGCTGCCCAATTCCAAATCCGACGGAGTGAATTGGCGAAGGTTGTGTTCCGCGCCGCGCTGGCGGAACAGGTTGTCGCCGTCGGCGAACAAGACCTCGTCTGGCTGCAAACGATGGCCGAGACTGCCGAGGCCAAATACCAATCCGGCGCCGCAACGTTGGTGGAAGTTTTGCAGGTCCAAAATGAACGGGCGAAGCGGACCACCCAGCTTCAGACCGACCGCGAGAATCTTTCCCATGCGCGCGTCAGTCTGAATCGGATGTTGAATCGAAAGCTCCAATCGCCGTGGCCATCGCTGGAGTTGCCGTCCGTCGCCGGGCCGGTTGTTTACAACGAGAAACTTGCCGGCTTCGCCGCGCGGTATGAGCCGAAGCTCCGCATGATGCGCGAGCAGATCAAGCTGGCGGGGGCCATGGCGGACGCGACGCGACGCTCGCGTTTGCCCGACGTAAGCGCCGGTGTCCAAACCCGCAACTTTTCCGGCAACGGCGATTGGCGACAGACGGAACTGATGCTCAGCTTCAGCCTGCCGTTGTTCAACACGAAGAAGTACCGCGCTGACATCCAGCGCGACGAAGCCAGGCTCAAGGCGACCGAACTGGACGCCGCCGACTACGAGCTTTCCCTGCGCGAGGATATTCACAACCTCACCGTGAAGATTGACGCTGCCCGGCGCGAGGCGCTGTTGTTCCGCGACGAAGTGATTCTGCGCAGCGAGTCCGCGCTCGAAAGCGCGCGCGCCAAC
>CAZNOE010001089.1:0-2162 GCA_964574525.1 uncultured Bifidobacteriaceae bacterium | reverse complement strand
GGAAGTTGGGGTTTCTTCAAAGTGCCCGGATGCTGGCCGGGGATCACCGACTACATGCAGAAGGATTCCCAGACGCTTTACGCGCATCCAAGCTGGAAAGACGTGAAGCCTGGCGGGATCACCGCTGCCTGGTACGAGCGTGAACTGAGCGTCCCCAGCAATTGGGCAGATCGCCGCATATCACTCAATGTTGAATACCTGAACTCCTACGCGGCAGTCTTCGTTGACGGAGTAAGGAAGGGCGAGATTTACTTTCCCGGTGGCGAAGTGGATCTCAGTGCAGCTTGCGGCCCGGGGACCGCGCATCGGCTCAGTCTGCTCGTGGTCGCTCTGCCATTGAAAGGCGTGATGCTTTCCTACACCGACAGTGCGTCGGCGCGCGAGGTGAAAGGAAAGGTCGAACGGCGGGGACTGTGCGGCGATGTCCATCTCGTCAGCGCGCCGCGCGGGCCGAAGATCACGGACGTCAACGTGGACACCTCGGTGCGCAAACGCGAGCTGACGGTTAGCGCTGCCATTGATGGTCTCGCACCGAGCGCACGCTACAACCTCCGGATTCGCATCATGAAGGACGGTTCCGTCATCAAGGAATTCGCCAGCCCGCCGTTCCAAGGCAGCGATCTCAGAGACGGCCGGTTTACATTCACGGAAGAATGGTTGCCGGACAAACTCTGGGATATCAACACGCCGCAGAATAATTTCGATCTCCAAGTGTCACTCGTTGAAGCCGGCGGTCAGGTCCTGGACACGGATTGGGCGCAACGGTTCGGTTTCCGCGAGTTCCGGATCGAGGGTCGGGACTTTTACCTCAACGGCACGCGTATTTTTCTTTCGGCGGTCCCGCTCGACAATGCGCAGGTCGGCGCCGCGCTCGCGACCTACGAAGCCGCCCACGAGAGCCTCGAACGCCTCAAGAGTTTCGGGATCAATTACGTTTACACGCACAACTACGGATGCGAGCCGGGCTCACATCTGAGTTTCACCGAAGTTCTCCGGGCGGCCGACGACGTGGGAATGCTCGTGGGCTTCACGCAACCGCACTTCAGCCATTACGACTGGAAGGCGGCTGAGGCTGACGAGACTAACGGCTACGCCCGGCACGCGGCGTTCTATGCGCGCGCGGCGGGGAATCATCCTTCCGTGGTGATGTACGTGATGAGCCACAACGCCACCGGTTACGAAGAGGACATGAACCCGGACATGATTGACGGGATTCACGAGGGTCGCGACCAGTGGGGGTCAAGGAATGCCAAACTGGCAATGCGCGCCGAGGCCATCGTGAAGCAACTCGACCCTCGCCGTATCGTCTATCATCACGCCTCGGGCAATCTCGGCGTGATGCACGACAGCAATTTTTATCCGAACTTTGTGCCGATCCAGGAGCTGGACGATTGGTTCGAACACTGGGCCACCGACGGCGTCAAGCCGGCGTTTACCTGCGAATACGGCGCGCCCTTCTCGTGGGACTGGACGATGTACCGCGGCTGGTACAAAGGGCAGCGCGAGTGGGGCAGCGCCGTGGTGCCGTGGGAATTCTGTCTCGCCGAGTGGAACGCACAGTTCTTCGGCGACCGCGCTTATCAAATCAGCGAAGCGGAGAAGGCGAATCTCCGGTGGGAAGCGAAACAGTTTCGCGCCGGCAACGTGTGGCATCGCTGGGATTATCCGAATCCGGTCGGATCGGATCGCTTCGAAGAGTGCTATCCGGTCTTCGCCATGTATCTAAACGACAACTGGCGGGCGTATCGCACCTGGGGCGTGTCCGGCATTTCGCCTTGGGAATATGGGCACTTCTGGAAACTGCGCGCCGGTGTGGACAAGAGCCGGAGGGAACTCAAGGTGGACTGGGACAATCTTCAACGGCCCGGATTCAGTCCCGATTACATAGATCAAAGGTTTGAGCGAATGGACATGGCCTTCGAGCGTTCGGACTGGGTCGCGACCCCGGCGGCGCAGGCGCTTATTCGCAACAACCGGCCGCTGCTGGCTTACCTCGCTGGCAAACCGGGCGCGTTCACCAGCAAGGACCACAATTTCCTGCCCGGCGAAACGGTCGAGAAACAGATCGTCGTGATCAACAACTCGCGTGAGACCGTCACTTGCGAAGCGGAATGGTCGTTCGACCTGCCGCAATCACTGACGGGCAGCCGCCAGGTGACGGT
>CAZNOE010001088.1:0-2166 GCA_964574525.1 uncultured Bifidobacteriaceae bacterium | reverse complement strand
GTCAGAAAAGTGCAACTTGTCGGCAACCTCCTTGATCTTGAGGTTGCTGTTGAGGAGCAACTGCATGGCTTGCTGGTTCAGGCGGCGTTTGATGTAGGCCTTGGGGCTCATGCCGGTGTTGCGAGCAAATGCCATGGAGAAGGCATGGAGGCTTGTGCCGTACGCCCGGGCCAGCTCTTCAATGCGCAAATTCGGGGCAAGTTTGTTTTCGATCAGGTCGAAGACAGCGTTGAATTGGGAATGAGTTTGCAAGTGCCGGACGATGACGTCATTGAAGTCGGGGACGACCAGCGCGATCCAATCCAATATTCGGGCCTGGACCTGGAGCAACTGGTTGAAGGTGGTTTTGTGCTTGGGCTGCCACCAAGCCCGCCAGTAACGGGCATCGAATGAGGCAATTGGCCCCGGCCGACGGCCCGGCCAATCGAGCAGCGGATCCACGCCGGGCAGCCACTCACAACGCAGCTTGAAAAAGAGCACCTTGCTTCGCTCACAGAAGCGGCGTTCCAAGGGAGTGTTGCCCGGAAACCAAAACGCCACGCCCGGCTCCATGTCCAAAACCTCGCCACGGAAGACTACTTGGCGGCGGCCTGTCAGGGTGAGGTCGATGTGATGCAGGTAATCACTTTCCTGCTTTCCACCAGTGCTCCATTCAGGACCGACCTCAGTGTAGTACATGCCTACGAGGTGAATGCGCAACCGTTCCAAGAGGTCGAGTTGAACCCGGTCCGATTCCAGGTTGAGCACGGTGCGCCGCACCGCGCGGGCAGCCGCACTGGTGGAGTCTTCGAGTTTCATCATTTGGGCGATCGTTAAACCTGTACATGAAATGTGACGGTCTGTCCATTCGCTTCCTAATTCGTTAGTGGCAGCTTAAGGCAGAGCGTACTAACAATTAACGATCATTCAGTTTCAAATGTCTGGCCATAACAAGCAAAGCATCTTCGTCACCAGCGACGGAAAGAATCTGTTCGTCACGTTTGCCCTTGTAAGTTCGTTGTTCCTGTTGTGGGGATTCTGCAACGGGATGATTGATGTGATGGACAAACATTTTCAGCAGGAGCTTCACCTCACGCTGGCGCAATCGGCCTGGGTTCAGTTCGCACACTATCTTGGATATTTTCTGATGGCGCTTCCAGCGGGCGGGCTGGCGACAAAGCTGGGTTACAAGGGGGGAATCATCGCTGGATTGCTGATGGTGGCGGTAGGTGGATTCTGGTTCATGCCGGCCTCTAAGATCGCCGCCTTCTGGGCGTTCCTGTTGGGGGTTTGCCTGATCGCCGCTGGTCTGACCTTCCTCGAAACCATTGCCAACCCCTACACGACCGTGCTGGGCGACCAGCGCAACGCGGCGACACGCATCAACCTCGCGCAATCCTGCAACGGCGTCGGCTGGATATTTGGCCCGATCGCCGGCGGGATGTTCTTTTACGGCACAGACGCAGCCGGCAACAGCACGGGCAGCCAGATGTTGTGGATACCGTATGCGGGCGTTGGCGTGGTAGTGTTGGTTCTCGCGGTGGTCTTCTATTTTGCGAATGTGCCGGACATTAAGACGGAGGATGATTATCACCTGGACGATGCGACGCCCGGCTATTCGCATTCGATCTGGAAACATCCGCACTTCGTCCTGGCCGTCGCGGCGCAGTTTCTTTACGTGGCGGCTCAGGCGGGCATCTTCAGCTTTTTCATCAACTACATGACCTCGCAAGTGCCGCCGATCCCATCCAGTTGGCAAACCGAGCGGTTCAAAGAGTGGTTTTCCGCCAACGATGCGGGCGTGTTAGGGCTCACGGACAAAGGGGCGGCGAATCTCGCGTCGGTTGGATTTATTTGTTTTCTCGTGGGACGGGCGTCGGGTGCGGCGTTGCTCAAGAAGTTTGCCGCGCAAAAGGTGCTGGGGCTTTACGGGTTGTTGAACGTGATCGTCTGCGGCCTGGTGTTCTGCAAACTCGCCTGGCTGTCGGTGGCGTGTGTGTTCCTGAGCTACTTCTTCATGTCTATCATGTTTCCGACGATTTTCGCGCTGGGCATTCACGGGCTGGGTGTGCGGGCAAAGAAAGCCTCGGCCTTCATCGTGATGGCCATTATGGGCGGGGCAGTCGTTCCCAAGTTGATGGGCGCGGTCGGAGATCATCATGGCATGTCCCGCGCGTTCATTGTGCC
>CAZNOE010001087.1:0-2167 GCA_964574525.1 uncultured Bifidobacteriaceae bacterium | reverse complement strand
CAGGTTTTCGAGTGAGACGGCAAATGATTCCCCCTCTCCCGGGGGAGAGGGCCGGGGTGAGGGCGAGTCTTGGCGACTTGTCGTTAAACTTTTTGTTGCGGGCGAAAGAACAAGAATGGGGTCTTGGAAGGATTGTCAGGTTCATGTTAAAGGTGCATTGCGAGATAGCCGATGAAAATGAACGCGAAACAAGCCGATCCAGACTGGGAAAACCGTATCTTCAAAAAGATATTGGGGGCTCGCAAAATGCGTAAGGGCAATCGCTCCTATTGGTTCTGGCCGGATGGACGGCTTAAGGAAAGGGGAGTCGTCTGTGATTTGCTCGAAGCGATGGAGTATGCCGGTGTACAGCATGGCATCATAAAGGTTCGCTCTTGCGTGCCTGATCCTCCGGACGACGTTGGAATTACGAAGAAGGGCAAATCCATTGCGTTTGAAGCAACTGAACTCGTTGATGCATGGAAGGAAGCAGGATATCCGTGGAAAAAATGGAGTTCAGAAGAATTGATCGCGAAACTTCGGGCGATAATCTCGGAAAAGGACGGGAAGAATTTTCACGGCGGCCCATATTCAAAGAAGGTTCTCGTGATTCATACCGACGAGCCGCTCCTTTGCCACTTGGATTGCGGCGAGATTCTTCGCGGGCAGAATTTCGGGCTGTGTCGCCAAATCAGTGAAGTTTATCTCTTGTTTCCCCCTGACCCGGCCCCCAATCAGGCGCGAAGCGTTTGCCCGTTCCTCCGGTTGAAAATATAGCGCGGCTTGTGCGCGCTGAAGCCGATGGATAATCTTGGACCATGAAAACGAAAAGAATTCTCGTGCGGCTTGCGCGGCTTGCTCTCGTGCTTTTGTTTTCAATTGCGTTTCAACTGCCTGCCCAACAAGCCGACGCCAATACAAGACCGTTCAACGAGCGGAAAGCCAAAGCAGGAAAGGGCGACGGCGAAGCTCAGTTACGCTTGGGAGTCGAATATGCTTTGGGGTTAGGAGTTACGAAGGACTATCGGGAAGCTACCAATTGGCTAACGAAAGCACTATCGAACGGACAACCGAACGCACTTGTATTCCTGTCGGAAGCTTATGCGGCGCCAGGGTCAATCCGTTTCGATCAGCAGAAAGCACTTGAATTCGCCCGCCGTGCGGTAAAGGAAGGCGGAGCTTACCTCGTCCTCGCTGGATTCTATGAAGAAGTAACATCCCCGCTGCACGATCCTAAGCGGGCGTTTGAGATAACCCGCCGATTTTCGGAAGCCGGTGATGCGTGGGCCACAGCCGAACTTGGCGTCAAATACATCGAAGGAGTCGGCGTGGCTACAAATACAACTGAGGGAGTACGCTGGCTGCGGCAAGGAATAACCTCAATGGGGATTGCCACTAAGGGTCTGAACAGCCCGGCTCAGTCGCTGGCAATGAACCTCACAGCCGCTAGGTACGCCAATCGGCTAGGCAACTATTACGAGACTGGAAACTTCTTGCCGAAAGACGGAACGAACGCGCTGTCTTGGTATCGGCGTGCTGCCGAGCTTGGCGATGTGGAGTCGCAGGTTCAACTCGGTTACCTGCTCTCCAAGGACGGCATTAACCCCATGGAAGCCACCAAGTGGTTTCGTGCTGCTGCTGAAGAAGGAAACGCCACAGCACAGCACAATCTTGGGTCTGCTTATCTCAACGGCATCGGTGTTAAAAAGAACCCCGAAGAGGCTGTTTCTTGGTTTCGGAAAGCAGCCGAGCAAGGCCACCCGCTCTCACAATACAATCTGGGTGCGGCTTATCTGCAAGGCTTCGGATTAGCACAAAACAGAGTTGAAGCTGTAAAGTGGTTTCGTAGTGCGGCAGGACAGGGTAATGGCGCTGCACAACACGCTCTCGGGATATGCTACGTGACGGGCGAGGGAGTGACGAAGAACGATGTTCAAGCGTACTATTGGTTCAATCTCGCAGCCGTGGAAGGAGTGCTGGATGCAGCGGCGCGACGGGACGATTTGGCTAAACACATGGCCCGTGCCGAGATCGCCGAAGCGCAGCGCCTCTCTCGCGAGTTCAAGCCGGGCAAAGCCACGCAAAGCAGCAGCAGGTGAATCAGTTACGAGTGGAGGTGTTTCTGATTCGAACCTATCAGCCAGCGGGACGGGATTTTTCATTTCGACAGATGGCTTTCTGGTTACGA
>CAZNOE010001086.1:0-2169 GCA_964574525.1 uncultured Bifidobacteriaceae bacterium | reverse complement strand
TGTTCTAAACATGAAATCCTTATTTCAACAGCAGTGCACCCCGGCCCTCTCCCCCGTCGGCGGGGGAGAGGGAGTAACGTTCACTCGTCCGGGGAACATTCTTCGTACGAGCGGATTTTGTTGTTGCCGCGCGCATTGTCGTGAGAATTGATGACACTCCGTTTGCGGTTCGACGAGGTAGGATGAAATCGTCGTGAGCATTTCAGTTTCAATCGTCGAGGACGATGGCCAAGCCCGAGAAATCCTGGCCGACTGGATTCGCCGCGCCGAGGGCTTTCGCTGCGTGAGCGAACACGGCAGCGCCGAGAGCGCGCTGGTGGCGTTGCCGACGGCGAAACCCGAAGTCGTCCTGATGGACATCAACCTGCCCGGGCTGAACGGCATCGAGTGTGTGCGCCAGCTCAAGCCGATCCTGCCGGGCACACAGTTCCTGATGCTCACCGTTTACGAAGACGCCGATCATATCTTCAACGCGCTGATGGTGGGGGCCACCGGTTATCTGCTCAAGCAAACGCCCCGCAATGAACTGCTCGCGGCCCTCAAGCAAGTGCATGCGGGCGGCTCGCCCATGACCAGCAACATCGCCCGAAAGGTCGTGCAATCCTTCCAGCGACATTCGCAGGCCGCAGACGCCGACACGGTCGAGCTGTCGCCGCGCGAGGCCGAGGTCCTGGAATTGCTGGCGCGCGGCTATCTTTACAAGGAGATTGCCGAGGCCCTGACCATCAGCCTGCCGACCGTGAACACCTACATCCGGCGCATCTACGAAAAACTTCACGTGCGCTCGCGCGCGCAGGCCGTCGCCAAATACGCGCACATTCCGCTCGGCGAGAGTCACCGGCCCAGTTCCGCGCCCGGTTGAGTTGATTGACCGCACAGCTCGGCGAATTCGCAGAGTTTTGCAACGGCAGGCAAAGACAGTTTGACCGACGTTCTCCCTCACCCCGGCCCTCTCCCCAAGGAGAGGGTGAATCGCTCGCCGGTTTTTTGGAATGTCGTGCGCTGGAGTTGCCACGAGTGTCATCGAGCAACCAGAGAACGGGCGACGGCTACTCCCTCTCCTTGGGGAGAGGGCCGGGGTGAGGGAGAGCGTACCGACCATTCACACCCTGCGAGCCGCGCGGAGACACAAAGAGCATTCCTGTTTTCCCTGAGTCCCGCCCGCCGCTGACCAGCCGTCATTTTATTTTTTCCATCGCTAACGCGCAGCAGGCGTGTTTATTTTTCCCGCATCATGACTCCGTTGCTCCGCCGGCTGGCTCTGACCCTATGTGCGTTGTTTTCAGTCACCGGCGGTCGCACGGAGGCGCAGTCCGCGACCAATGGTAATCGGCTTACCTATCTTGACGAGAGCGAGCCGTTTTATGTTGGCTTGAATTTCCCCAAGCTCATCACACCGCAATGGGTGGGCGAACCGGGCGTTGAAGCGGTGGTGATCCTGGCGGTGGATGACATGAAGGATGCACAAAAATATGAGGCCTTTTTGCGCCCCATCCTGGAGCGGCTCAAACAAATTGATGGTCGCGCGCCGGTCAGCATCATGACCGTGAACATCAAACCCGAGGACGAGCAACTCCAAAGCTGGCTCAAGGAGGGACTCTCCTTCGATGTCCACACGCTGACGCATCCGTGTCCGTTGCTGCAAAAGAGCAACTTTGTCGCCGCGGCCGACGCCGTGCATGGCGGAGTTGACCAGTTGAATTCCATTCCCGGCAACCACCCGGTGGCGTATCGGATGCCGTGCTGCGATTCGTTGAACAGTCCCAGCCCGCGCTTTTACGCGGAGATTTTCAATCGCACCAGTCCGCAGGGAAATTTTCTGACGATTGATTCCTCGGTGATGAATATCACGACGTCCGACGACCCGGCCTTGCCGCGCGGATTGGTGACGGACAAAGAGGGACGGGAAGTATTTCCCAAGTATCTTCCACCCGAGACGAACGAAGTGCGGAAGGTCAGCATGAAGTCGTTTGTCACCACGATTGAGAATTACCCTTATCCGTACGTCATCGGGAAACTCTGTTGGGAGTTTCCACCCGCGTTGCCGAGCGATTGGGAGGCTTTCAACCTGCACGGCGCGACGAACCCCGTGACGGTCACGGACTGGAAAACCGCGCTGGATGTGGCGGTGATCAAGCAAGGCACGTTTAATTTCATCTTCCACCCGCA
>CAZNOE010001085.1:0-2171 GCA_964574525.1 uncultured Bifidobacteriaceae bacterium | reverse complement strand
CGATCACGCCCGCCACGCGCGTCCCATGGCCATTGTCATCGTTGGGGTCCGTTGAGCCCGTGAGAACGTTAATCCCGTGACTACCGTCGCGCGGATTGGTCCACATGTTGGCCGCTAGATCTTCGTGGGTGTAGCGGACGCCGGAATCAATGACCGCGACGATCACGTTGCTGGCTGAGGTCATGGCGCTCCAAGCTTCGGGTGCGTCAATGTCCGCATTGGCGAGACCGCCATCCTGACCGGCATTATTCAGGGCCCATTGCGTGCCGTTTAGGAAACAAGGATCGTTGGGAAACGTACTGGCGAGGCGGACAAGGTAATCTGGTTCGGCGTAATCCACCAAAGTGCTATCTTGGTATCGGCGAATCATGTCTTGAATAGCTTCGCCTTTTGGTAGGCGCAAGACCTCGACGCCGCCAAAGCCAGGAAAGCGTCGCAGCACTTCGCAACGAGTTTCTGCGTGAAGTCGGTCAAGCTCAAGACCGGTCGCGCCAGCTCTTGGTCTGACTAGGAGGCGATCCTCAAGATATGCCTCAGACAGTGGCGGTGCTTCCGAACCAAAGCCGTGAGCTTCGCCGCTTTTCTGCAGCAACGACGGCAGCAACAACGGGAGATACAGGAGCAGGGAGTTGCGGTGACTCCTCAGCTTCATGGTGAGTTTCCACGCTCCGGTCATCGCGCATCGACACCATGAGCCGAAGGGCGGTCTCGCAGGCGCGCTAGCGTCTTGGACTGCGGCAGTCCTCTGCCGCTTTCCCATCCGCCGCGAATCCCAAAGCGCCAGAAGGCTGGCGCACTCCAAAACCTGGCGGATCAAATGACGGTTGATAGGCAGACATCGGCGGCGGCAGCGTCGTATCGAGAGCAGCAGGATGTTCGGCAATGGGTTTCTGGCGAGTCTCATGATCAGGATCGTCACACACGCAACTCGGCGAGCTTGGTTGAATTCTAGTCTGTTAGCGAGTGTCTCGCAAACAACGCACATTCTCGCTGGAAACAGCGGTTCAACCGAAAAACAGTCGCTGGATCAGCCAATAGCCGCCCACAGCTGCCACGACAGCCGAAACGACTGGCACGCCCCGACGGAGGAAGCAGTCCCGCTTTCTGAGTTGCCAGATTATGGGGAGCAACACTCCGGCGATGACGATCTGGCCCGCTTCAACTCCGAGATTGAACGCGACCAGTGGCACCGTGACGCCCGTCGTACTCGATGCCACTCCCATGTCGCGCAACACGGTCGCGAATCCGAAGCCGTGAATCAACCCGAACAAGAACGTGATGAGCCATCTTCCTTTGGGCCCCTCCGCGCGGACAAAATTCTCCACCCCCACATAGACAATCGAGCCGGCAATGCATGGCTCGACAACACGGCTGGACACCCAGACCAGATTGAGCGTCGCAAACGCCAATGTAATCGAGTGCGCGACCGTGAAGAAAGTAACCACCTGAATGGCTGACTTGAAATTCCCGCACACCAGCAACAGCGCCAGCAGGAACATTAAGTGGTCATAGCCGGTCCAGATGTGTTCCACTCCCAATTTCAGAAAGCCGGGGAAAGTGCTGACTCTTGCTTCCGCCTTTGCCGTCCCGACCGGTGCGGTGATTTCCAGAACGTCGTCATCGGGCTTGAGCATCTTGTTTCCAATGGGTCTATCATCGGCATCATGAACTGAGACGAAGTGGATGTGATCGAGCGGCAGGTGCGCGAACAAGGCGGCGCGCACACGCAGGCGGGCTGGTCGTTGACTGGGATAAAGCAGTTCGATATGAAAATTGTCCTTGTCGTCCAGCGCAAACCTGGCCGGGCCTGGCCGAACCGGCTGGCCGTCGAACTCCACGATCAGACAATCCACCGCAAACTTCCGCAGACGCTCCAACCCGGTGGCCAACTCTTCCTGGGTCAACGTTCCGTCGCGATTGGCGTCGGAGGGACTCATCGTTTCCAGATGGGCGAGAGCCAGTGTCAAGTCCAGTCCAGCCAAAGTCACATCGGCGGTCAAGCCGTTCGTTCCGAACTTGAGATCACTCGTGCTCAAACCCGTCGTGTGCGCAACGCAAAAACGCGTCAGCGCAAACAGGATTAAGGGGAAAGCGAGCGACGGCTTCCGCCACGAATGGGGCTTGGTCATGTGAGGCGACACTACCGCGAGGCCGACTTGCTTGAAAAGAAC
>CAZNOE010001084.1:0-2171 GCA_964574525.1 uncultured Bifidobacteriaceae bacterium | reverse complement strand
CGCATGATGACGGCAAAGTTACGCGGCACAAACGCCAGCGCGATTGCGGCGAGCAGCGGCAGAGCAAAGATTAAGGTCAACGGCGTCATCAAAGTTTCAATTTCATCAGGTATCACTCACGATACTCAAATACCCCGTCTGCAAGTTTCCAAACCCGCCATTTACCGCCACCGCCTCGCAGAGGCGTAAAATCCGAAGGCAGTGGCTTTGCCGATACCAAAAGCCCGCTATGGCTAAAGCCTCCGGTAATCTGGATATTCACGAAAGCAAACGAGCGCTGTTCCTCAATCCGCACTATTTGTGGGCTCAACTTTGCGATCATCGGCGGGTAGTTCGTCTTGTCGATGAAGTCCAACCGAGCGTCCTGAAACCCTGCAACTAGACCAGCGCATTCTTTGGTAAGTGCATCCACGCCTCCAACGGTTTGAATCGTTCCCAGAAGCTGCGGCCCTCGACTACAACCAACGAGCGCAGCCATCAAAGGCATCATGGCCATGAACAACACCGAACAACTTCGTAATCGAAAATTAGTTCTTACGCTCGCCCTCACCCTGACCCTCTCCCCCGAGGAGAGGGAACATCGGTTGGCCGTCTCGTGTTGTTCTAAAGTCGTCGAGCTTTTCCCCGACACACGACATCGCGTGAGACGGGGAACGATTCTCCCTCTCCTGGGGGAGAGGGCCGGGGTGAGGGCGGTCGTTCCCCACAAAACTTCGTTGTGTTGAAATTTCGCGTTCACATTTTGCTCCCTTCCTCCAACCGCGCCCGTGCCAGCCGGACGGCCTGGTGAAGCTTCCGTTCCAGTTGCTTTTTCGGAATCGCCTTCGTCACGTAGCTGGCGACGTGGATGCTGTCGCGTTCCATTTGCAGCAGCTCGACGTGTTCCTGCCGTTTGCCCGCACACAGGATGATGCCGAGCGGTGGCGCTTCGTCCGCGCCTTGCTCATGTTTCTTGAGCCAGTTCAGGTTCACCCCGTTAGATAACCGCGCAGTCGAGACTTGATGTATCGTTTGCCCCACGACGACTTCAGATATTTCTCTCGCCGAGTTGCATCTTGCTGATTGAGGCAGGCCTCGTAATAGACCAGTTCGACGGGTAATCGTGCTTTGGTTGAAATGCAAGCACCGGCCTGATGCTCTTTGACGCGCTGTCGGAGGTCGTTTGTATAGCCGACGTAGAAATTTCCGTCTTTCAAACTCCGCAGAACGTAAACGTAGTAGAAGGCACTCATGGCGTTTGTATCTAACGGGGTAAAGCTCCATCTGCCCCTTATCGGCGGCCTCGAATTCTTCCAGCTTCAAGTCAATCGCCACCAAGCGGCGCAGCTTGCGGTGATAGAACAGGAGGTCGAGATAGTAATCGTGCGAGTCTATCTGCATCCGCTTCTGCCGTTCGAGAAAAGCGAACCCAACACCGAGTTCGAGGATGAAGGCTTCCATTTCCCGCAGGATGGCGGCTTCAATGTCTTTCTCGCCGTAGGTGTCTTTCAGCCTGAGGTCGGGCGTGAGTTGGTCTTCGTCTCGAAGTGCCGCCAATTCCCGCCGGATGAGCTTGTCTGGCTTCTTTGACAACGCAGTGCGTTCGTAAAGCATTCCGCCAATCTTTCGCCGCAGCATCCGCACGCTCCAACGCTCAATGCGACACATCTCGGCGTAGAAATCGCGCTTGAGTGGTTCGCCGCCGAGCGGAAGCAGAAGCGTAAAATGCGTCCAGCCCAATTGTGCAGTCAGTGATTGCACAATCTTTCGGTCGGGAAAAGCTTCGGCGAATTGGATCATGTTGAACAAATTCCGCCGACTGAAACCTCGTCCAAACTCCTTTTCCAATTGTGCACTCAATGCGTGCACAATTCGTTCTCCATACTCCGCCCGCTTTTCTTTCAAGATGTCTTTGCGTGTGCGATTGCCAATTTCCCAATAGAGCAAAGTCAGCCCGGCATTGACTGTGCGAGCCACACCTTCCCGTGCCGCAAGGATGAGTTCGCGCACATCCGATAACAAGGCTTTCGGCGAAACTGCTACAACCCGCGTTAATTGTCTCCCCGGCGCGGAGACAATCTTCGGCGCGGCCTTAGGGCGGGCCTTTACCAAAGAGTTTTTGTTGGCGGGTTGGCGTTTCATTTCCCAAGCACGAACCACAGCACCACGGCCACGCCGAGCACGAACAGGAA
>CAZNOE010001083.1:0-2172 GCA_964574525.1 uncultured Bifidobacteriaceae bacterium | reverse complement strand
AAACTTGTAATCGTCGTCCGGAAAAAGGTTTGCCAGCATTGCGTGCGTGGATGCGGCGGCGAAAATGTCAGACCGTCGCGACAAGTTTGGCTATGATGGAATCGTTCACAATTCCGTTGCGCAACGCCGATTTTCGATTGAAGGGCCGGCGATTGCACGGCTATTCTCCGCCATCCGATGGCTCGAATAATCATTCACACCCACCGACACTCCGAACGTCAACGCCTATGAAAACACATCAGTTCCGCCCCTGCGTCTGTGCAGCCTTTCTTCTGGCCGCGCCCGCACTCCTTGCTGCCGATGCGACGGCCCCCGCTTCCTGGCACGCGCAATCACTCGCAGGCGCCGTCGTCAACATGGTCATCTTCGCCGTCATCGGGATCGTCATTGCGCTTGTGGGCTACAAGGTCTTCGACAAATGCACGCCCGGCGATTTGACGAAGGAGATTGTCGAAAACAAAAACGTGGCGGCGGCCATCATCGGCGCGGCGGTCATTCTTGGCGTGTGCATCATCGTCGCCGCGGCGATGATTGGTTGACGTGATTCTCTGGGGCGAAGGTGAAACGTAGCAGAAGCATCAAGCTGGTGCTGATCGGCGGTCTGACGGCGGGCGCGTTGACCAGTTGCGGGCCACAGAGCGCGCAAAAGGCTCCGATCACCGCCGACCGCGTTTACACAAATAACTTCTACGTCCCGGGCGTGGGCTACTATCACGCACCTTTCCGCGCCTGGTATTCGCTGCCGTACAATCATTTTGACCCGCGAACGCAGCGGTATTTTTACGGCGGACAATGGGGCGCCGCACCATTTCAGAGCATCACCAATATCTCCGCGCCGCTGCCCGCCGTGGCTCAACAGGCCGAAGCCCAGCGCACCGACGTTCCCCGCGGCGGTTTCGGCAGCACGTCGCGCAGCTCTCACGTCTGGTCCTGATGCAACGTCACATTCGCCAGCCCCGTCCCGATTGGCGCGCGAAGGTCGAGAGCGTCGGCCTTACCTATCATTCGCATGACAACGCGCCGTACTGGGATGAATCCGCCTGCTACGAACTTACGCGCGAGGAGGTCGAGACGCTGGAATGCGCGGCGAACACATTGCACGAGCTTTGCATTCAGGCCGCGGAAGTCGTCATTGAAAACAACTGGTGGTCGCGCCTCGGCATTTCGCAGACCGCCGCGCCCGCAATCCTGCGTTCCTGGGATCGTGACGACTTCAGTCTCTACGGGCGCTTCGATTTGAGCTACGACGGTGCCGCGCCGCCCAAACTTCTCGAGTACAATGCGGACACGCCCACGGCTTTGGTTGAGGCGTCGGTGGCGCAATGGTTCTGGCTGCAGGAAACTCACGCGGGCTCGGACCAATTCAACTCGATTCACGAACGGCTCATCGAAGCGTGGCGGCGTTTCGCCGGCCAAACGATTCATTTCAGCAGCATCAAGGAACATCCGGAAGACGAGATGACGGTGCTCTACTTGCGCGATACTTGCGAGCAGGTGGGCGGGGAAACAAAATCGGTTTTCGTCGAGGACATCGGCTGGGACGCGCGGCATAACTGTTTCGTGGACCTCGACAATGAGCGCATCGAACGCTGCTTCAAATTGTATCCGTGGGAATGGCTCTGGCACGAGGAGTTCGGCCCACACCTCGCGCACGACGTTGTTCGATTCATCGAGCCAACGTGGAAAATGCTTTTCAGCAACAAAGGTCTGCTGCCGATTCTGTGGGAACTTTTTCCCGACCACCCGAATTTGCTTCCCGCTTACGAACTCGCGGCGCCGCTCGGCGACCGTTACGTGCGCAAACCGAAACTGAGCCGCGAGGGCAGCAACGTTTCTTGGATCGAAGGAGGCGTCATTGTCGAGGAAACCGCTGGCGGCTATGGGGAGGAAGGTCATATTTATCAGGCACTGGCTTCGCTGCCGGATTTCAACGGGCAACATCCGGTCTTCGGCGTGTGGGTCATTGACCATGAGGCGGCCGGGTTGGGCATGCGCGAAGACACACGTCGCATCACCGGAAACTTGAGCCGCTTCGTGCCGCACTTCTTCCGCTGAACCATGAGCTTCGATAACCCAACCGCTTTGCAGATCGGCATGACCGGTGATTTGTCTGGCAGACAATATCGCGTCGTCGGCCGCGTCGTGATGGGTATGGATGATAACGGCGAGACT
>CAZNOE010001082.1:0-2173 GCA_964574525.1 uncultured Bifidobacteriaceae bacterium | reverse complement strand
GCGCACCAATCATTGACTAGGGATCGAACCCAACCAGGGTGATCGGATAGGAATTTGTCGGAACATTGCTGGTAAAATAGATGCTGAACCGATATTTTGGGCTGTAAGTCGGATGGGGAACCGTGACAATGGTCTGATTGCACCCTACGTCCCCAAATTTTCCAACATATTGGACTTTTGTGTCCGTCCGATTCCCATCAGAAGCAGTGTGGAGCGTGGTGCCGGCAGTGGGCGCCCATCCCCAGCCTTGTGAAACGGTCTTGATATAGTTGACGTATCCGGCATAGGCACCGGGACAACTACCTTGATTGCCGCTGCTAACTACAGGCCAGCCGTACACAGTGATTGGCCCGCCGCCGTCAGTAGCAGTGTAAACGTTCAAGAGTGCCGCCCGCGTAGGCACGGGCTCTTCGCTATTGGAGATTTCACATGAGTAATAACCCACATCCTCAATCGCAATCTTCTCCAGAATCAACGCGCTGTTGGTTTGTCCTTCCATGGGGGCTCCATTGCGCAGCCATTGATAAGCAACAGCGCCATTGACTGCTTGCGCGGTGAAGACAGCCGTTGAGCCTACGGCGATGGCCTGATCTATGGGTTGACGCGTTATCACCGGAAACGCGAGCTGATCGGAATCATCAGCGACCAAGGTTACATCAGCGCCCCGGGCTACGAAGGCCAATCCGGCGATGGCCGCGAACGCAATTATTTGTGAGATGTGTTTATTCATAAACGGTTACTGGTTGTGTTGTTTTTTACTGGGTATGCCCACAAGAACCTTGGGGCCGCCCATCATTTTTCTTCGATTTCAGGTGCACGTCTTCAATACGGGGTAAATGTGATAATCTTTCAGAAAATTTGAGTGGAGAGGGAAAATTCATAAAAGCCGATACCAGAAGACCAACGTAAAAAAGCACTGCTTTCTCCCGCGGTTGCTTTATGCTCGCGCAACTCATTACGCGGCAGCTTGTGAAGCTTAAAGGCATCAGGAAACATAAACTGTTCAGTTCCGTCCTGGGCGCGGCGCTGACGGTGCTTTGTGGTCTGGTGCTTTGGAAGGCGGATTTGGGCGAGGCGTGGCGGAATGCGAGCTACGACAATCTGTTTCGCTTTGGTTCACCAGCGGTCACGAACAAGGTCGTGCTCATCCTGATGGACAATGACGCGTACAATCACTTCCCCCAGGAACGCGGCCAGCCTTGGGATCGTGCGTTGCACGCCCAGTTGCTGAAAAGACTGGCTGATGATGGTTGTGCCCTCGTCGTATTTGATTCCTTTTTTCGAACCTCACGCGACCCAGTCAAGGACGAGGAACTGGCCGAGGCGATGCGCCGGCAACACCGCGTCGTTTTGATGGCCGAGCAGGCGGCGGTTACCTATCCAGCTCTGGCTGGTGCGCACCCAGCGCTGCCGTCCGAACCGTTTCTCAGCGCGGCTGGTGGAACGAATTGGGGAGTCGCCTGGCTCGATCCGGACCTCGACTCAATCGTGCGCCGACATTGGCCCTTTCCGGCTCCAGGGCCGTACCCCAGCCTGCCTTGGACTGCGGCGCAACTGGCCGGTGCGCAACTGAGCGAAGACCCGCACGAGCAATGGCTGCGCTACTACGGCCCGAATGGCGCCTGGTCAACCTTGAGTTACCGGTTCGCGCTGACACAACCGACGAATTATTATCGCGACAAAATTGTGTTCATCGGTACTCAACCCAGAACCTCCGTGCCCGGCGATGAAACGGACGAATTCCGCACGCCCTACTCAAGCAGGACCGGCGAATCGATGGGCGGCGTGCAAATCATGATCACCTCCTTTCTAAACTTGATGAACGGAGATTGGTTGCGGCGGTCGGCTTCATGGTTGGAAGCATTGGCGCTTGTGACTTCAGGAATCTTGCTCGGCGGCGTTTTGTGCCGGCTGCGACTTCTGGTAGCTGGCGTTTGCGCGGTTGCGTTCGCGGTGGTAGTCGCCCTCGGAGCAGTTTCCTGGAGTCATTTCACGAATTATTGGTTTCCCTGGCTGGTGATTTCGGCCGGACAGGTGCCTTGCGCTTTGGTGTGGGCACTGGCCATGCAGAAGGCCCGCGCTCCGAGAACTGCCCTGGAGACCGATTCTGCCGATGACATGCCGGACACTCCCGATTACGAATTGTTGCATCCGCCTTTTGGCAAGGGCGCCT
>CAZNOE010001081.1:0-2174 GCA_964574525.1 uncultured Bifidobacteriaceae bacterium | reverse complement strand
TTCGACTACGGAACGCGCCTGACTGAGTTCGCCGTCCTCGGCAATCTGGCCCAGCACGTTGCCGGCCAGAAAGTGGAATGGGACGGCCCCAACATGAAGGTGACCAACCTCCGCGAGTTGAACCAGTGGGTGAAACGCGATTATCGCAAAGGCTGGCAGGCCTGACCTTCAGCCGTGACCATGCCGTAGGACAGGCGTCGCGCCTGTCTCTAACTTTGCAGAAACCGATTTTTCCTGGGCGATTCGCTGCGGCGGCGAACCGACGCCAAGCGGTGGACAAAATTCGTGAAGATGGAGACAGGCGCGACGCCTGTCCTACGCGCATGATCGCACGCTGATGTTCCACCTCCATCGCATAGAATCTCTCGATCTGCCCGAGCTTTCGCCGTATCGCACCATGAAGCGTCCGCGCGAACATTGCGATCAGGGCATCTTCGTGGCGGAAAGTGAGAAGGTCGTTCGACGATTGCTCGAAAGCCATTTCCAAGTCGTGTCCGCGCTGATGCCGGAAAAATGGCTTCAAGTATTCGAACCGCTCCTGCGCACCCGCCCCGAAAATATTCCGGTTTACATTGTCGAAAAGAAGGAAGTCCTCGAAGCGCTGATTGGGTTCTCCATGTTTCAAGGCGTGATGGCGGTCGGGAAGATACCTGAGCCGGCAACACTGGACGACATCCTCGCCAGCAGCGCGACTCCGCGTTTATTCGTCGCTGTGGACGCCCTCGCAAACGCGGAAAACCTTGGCGTGCTCGTGCGCAACTGCGTGGCGTTCGGTGTGCAGGCGCTGCTCGTGGGCGAAACTTCCAGCAGCCCTTTCCTGCGGCGCGCCGTGCGGAATTCCATGGGCACCATTTTCCAGTTACCAGTCGTCGAACCATCCATCCTCACGCACGCATTGAAGGACCTGCGCCGGCGCGGTGTGCGCTGCATCGCGGCCCATCCGCATGCCGCGGGAAAAACTCTGGCCCAGGCAGACTTATCCGGCGATTGCTGCGTCGTTTTCGGCAGCGAAGCCGACGGCATTACTCCGTCCGTGCTGGAAGTTTGCGACGAGGCCGTGGCCGTGCCCATGCCGCCAACGGTGGATTCACTCAACGTCGGCAGCGCTGCGGCGGTCTTTCTTTACGAGGTCAATCGTCAACGCGGCAAAATGTAAGAGCTTGAAGCTGGCGACGGAAAACGCAGAATCGTGGCCGTTATGATGCAACGCACGTTGATTTCCCGCCGCAGCGCGCAATTCCTCGTTTGCCTTGCATTGGTCGCTGGCGTCTTTTCGCCCGACCTGCTCCGCGCGCAGGCCGCACCGAAATCCGCAACAGATACGCTTTGTGTGATGACCTACAACCTGCGCTTCGCCAGCCCCACTCCGCCGAACGCCTGGCCGCAACGCCGCCCGCTCATGCGCGAACTCATCCAAAACATTTCGCCGGACGTGTTCGGCACGCAGGAAGGCGTGTATTATCAACTGAAAGACATCGCGTCGGACTTGCCGGATTACGAATGGCTTGGCTTGGGTCGCGATGGCGGCAGCCGCGGTGAATTCATGGCGGTGTTTTATCGCAAGGCGCGGCTCGAACCGCTGGCCTTCGATCACTTCTGGCTCTCCGACACGCCGGATGTCATCGGCTCGACCACATGGGGTAATTCCAATCGCCGCATGGTCACGTGGATCAAATTCCGCGACCGGCAGACCAAACAGGAATTCTTTTTCTTCAACACGCACTTCGATCATCAGATCCAACCGGCGCGGGAAAAAAGCGCCGAGTTGGTGCGCAAGCGAATCGCGGAACTGGACACGAAACTTCCCCTTCTGCTCGTCGGTGATTTCAACGCAGCCGCCGGGAAAAACAAAGCCTACGAAATCCTCACTCAGGACGACTTCCTCAAGGACACTTGGAAGACCGCCCACGAACGAAGCGGCGAAGGCATCGGCACATTCAACAGCTTCAAGGCAATCCAACCCAACGGCCCGCGCATTGACTGGATTTTGTCGCGGGGCGACGTGACGGCGGAAAAGATCGAGATCGTCACGTTTCAGCGTGACGGCCAATTCCCGAGCGATCACTGTCCCGTCGTGGCGAAGCTGCGTGTCGGTGGGACGAAGTGATCAGCGAGGCTGCGGCGCGGATGATGGACCGCCTTCAACCGACAAATACTTTCAAATACACCTCGCG
>CAZNOE010001080.1:0-2174 GCA_964574525.1 uncultured Bifidobacteriaceae bacterium | reverse complement strand
GACGACCATCAACAGTCCCGTCAGTTTCAACAACTACGGCACGGTCGAGCTTCAGAGCGGCACGCTGACGCTGGTGGGTGGCGGCTTGAATGACGGCACCTACGATGTGTCAGCGGGCACGACTTTGAACCTCTCCGGTGGCACCTTCACCTCGAGCGCCGGAGCGAGCATTGCGGGCGCGGGCCATCTCACCGTGAGCGGGGCGACGGCGAACCTGGCCGGGCTGGTGAACCTGAGCGGCAATCACAACTTCACCTTTGGCACGGCCAATCTGACCGGCACCTACATCTGCACCAACAATACCGTGACGATTTCCGGCACCACCGCCACCTTCAACGGCACAGTCCCGCTGACCCCGGCGGTGCTAAACCTGAGCGGCGGCACATTGGGCGGCAGCCAGACTGTGACCGTGTTGACCCAGATGAATTGGTCGGGCGGGACGATGAGCGGGAGCGGGCGAACAATTATTCCGCCCGGCGTAACGCTGACCATCACCGGGGGCTCGGTGACGTTGAGCGGCGGGCGCATCCTGGAGAACGGCGGGATAACGTTCTGGAACGCGGGGACCATTACGGCCGCGTCCGCGACGGTCATCACCAACCGTGCGGATGCCCTGTTCCAGGTGCAATCGGCGGCGGCGATCAATGCCGGTTTGAATGCCAGCCGGTTCGACAACGCAGGCACGTTCCGCAAAACCTCGGCGGGCACGACGACCATCAACAGTCCCGTCAGTTTCAACAACTACGGCACGGTCGAGCTTCAGGGCGGCATCCTGGTGGCGAACGGCGGTTACACTTCCACGACCAATGCGATGCTCAAGTGCGCCATCGGCGGTATCACTGCGGGCACCGGTTACGGGCGGCTCCAGGTCGCCGGCACAGTCACGTTGAACGGCGCGCTCAGTGTCGCTCTGACCAATGGGTTTGTTCCCGCCGTCAACGATACGTTCACCGTCCTGACCACCGGCGCGCGCAACGGCACGTTCGCGAATTTTTATTACCCGTCCAACGAAGTCACAATGCAGATGAGCAACACCACCAACTCGGTGATCGTCCGCGTCACCGAGGTCCTGATCGTTCCCCAACCGGTCCTATTGGCGCCGGAACTTTCCGGGTCGGACCTCCGGCTCGTCTGGACGGCCATCTCGAACACGACCTATCGGTTGGAGTACAACCCAAACCTGAGCCCTTCCAACTGGATCGCGTTGCCCGGCGACGTGACCACTCTCAGCAACACGGCCAGCAAACTGGACGCACTCACTTCGAGCAACCGGTTCTATCGCGTCCGCGTGATCCCATGACGCAGGGGTCGCCGCAAGCGGTCACTGTTTGAGCACGTCGCCCAGAAAGGGGGCCGCGTGTGTTCATGCTCTGGGCGCAGCGCAACCGTGCCCAATCGCGGCGTCAAGCGAGCACGGAGCTTCCGACAAGAGCCTGGTTTCATTTTTCCGGCCTGTGCTCGGCCACAATTTGATTTTTCGACAGACCCAGCAGGCGGTGTGATTCGCTCACCAAAAACTTCATATCGGTGAAGGGTTCGTAGCTGATGTCCTGCCAGCGCACGTTGCCGTCGCCGTCCACGAGAAAGGTGCCGTGCAAAGCCATGCGCTCGAAGTCGTCGTAAGCGCGGTAGGCCTTGAAGGCTTTGAGCGATTCGTCTGACACGAGCGGGAAGGGGAAGCCATCGTCCTGCTTCGACTTCTCCGCAGTCTTGCGAAGTCCCTCCACGCTGTCCGTGCCCACGGCAACGATGCTGATGCCTTGTGACTCAAAATCCTTCGCCGCCGGTGCGAGCAGATTCAACTGCTCGATGCAATGGGGACAACCATAACCGAGATAAAAAACAACGAGCACCGGACTGCCACGATAATCAGCCAGGGAACGTTTCCGGCCATCGGCATCGCTGAGGGTCCAGGTTGGCGCGGCGTATGGTTGCCAGCGGAACGGGCCGAGCGAGTCGAGAGGCGGGCGCTTGCCCGTGTCGGTCTTGTTGGCAACGGGCACGCGCCAGTCGGCGGGGAGCCCAAGGTGTTCGGCGACGGGTGAGAGCCGCGCGAAGATGGGCGCGTCGAGATCAAAGCGCGAAGAGATGGCGCGGAGCTGTTTGAACGCCTTGGTCGCTTCATTTGTATTGCCGGTATGCCAGAGCAGATGGGTAGCGAGCGCGAGATCGGG
>CAZNOE010001079.1:0-2175 GCA_964574525.1 uncultured Bifidobacteriaceae bacterium | reverse complement strand
TGCGGCACAACTTTTTCCGAACCGTAATAGGTCATCGCAACGATGCTTCCTCCGTCGCTCATCAGCGGCACGGCCGCGCGCGCGAGCGCGACGAGCGAGTACGCACTGACATCGTGCGCGACGCGGAACGCCTCGCGGCTGGTGTTCACGAATTCGCCTTCAAGCGCGTCTTTCGGCGCAAACGCCACGGAATGGAGCATGAGGTGCAACTTGCCGAGTTTTTCACCCACGGTCTTGAAGACGTTGGCGATCTCATCATCTTTGGTCACGTCGCACGGCAGGATCAGCGTGTCGCTCCCGAACGTGCCGGCGAGTTCCTCGACGTTTTCCTTGAGGCGTTCGCCCTGATAGGTGAACGCGAGCTTCGCACCCGCCTTGTGCCACGCCTGCGCGATGGCCCAGGCGATGGAGCGTTTGTTGGCGACACCAAAGACTATTCCAAGCTTGCCGGAGAGAGAGGACATGGTTCGTTAGATGAGTTAAATGAGTTAAATCGTTGAGCCGTTACAACGTGAATCGCCGCGAGAATGAACAGGGTAAGACACGTTATCAAGTTTTCGTCGTGCGCCAGACAGCGAGCAGTCCGCCCAGCCCGCACAGCAACAACGCGCTGACGGCCACCACGCCGCTGTTCGCATATTGCGGCAAAAACTGCATTGAGGCCGCGCCGACTGCCGGCCCCGCGAAATTACCCAAGCCGATGGCCGCCTCGTGGATGCCGCCGTGTTCTGCCTTCATTTCGCCCGCGTCCATCGAGTAGAACAGCGACGAGGAATAAATCAGCCCGAGTGCGACGCCGAAAACCAATTGCGCCACGATCAGCACGGCGAGGTTCGGCACGACAAGAATCACCGCGAATGTGGCGACCATCGCAAGATACGCCGCCAGCAACCACCGAAAGCGGTAATGCCAGCCGCTCCAGAACCACAATCCGAAAAACGCGCCGAGCCGACCGAAACACCAGATCGAACAGCAAAAGCCCGCCAGCGTGGTTGAGAGGCCCAATCGCTGTGCCACGCCGGGCATGACGGCGACTAGTGTGTTGATGGCGATGTAAGCGAACGGATTCGCCAGCCACGCCATGCGAAGAAAGGCTTTGGCTTGTAGCGGGCGAGGGTTGGGTCGCAGGGGCGAACCCACCCCTGTCCCCTCCCAGGAGGGGAACGACTTGGCCGTTGAGGACGCGTTGCTCCCCTCCTTTGGAGGGGTTGGGGGTGGGTCTGCTTGAATCGCTTTGGTTTGCGCCTGAAGCCAGAGAGTAAGGCAGAGTTGCCCGAAGATGACCGCCGCAGGGACATAGAAAAGACTTTTGAAGCCCAGTTTATCCAGCAGCGCGCCGCCGATGAAGTACGCGACTGCGCCCGTGCCGGCCCAAACGATGTTGTAGATGCCGACCATGTGCTGAAGGCCGGCGGGCGTTTCGCCTTCACTGATGAGCGCCTCCAAGGTTGACCACGTGAAGCACATCCCGACGACCGCGACGAGCATGACGGCGATGTGCGCTTTCGGTGAGCTGAATTGCGCGCCGGCGAGCAGCGCGACCATCATGATGCTCAAGCCCAGCTTCAGCGCGGTAAAGTAACCGACGCGCTCCGCAAACCGGCCTCCCCACCATGCGGCAAACGCGCAAACCAATCCGCTCAACGCCGCCAGGACGAGATTGGCTTTGTCGCCAAAGCCAAACTGCTTCTGCATGAAAAAGTAAAAGTAGTAAAAGTAGTAAGTCGTCGAGAGAGAGTTCAATCCCTCGAGGATCAAAATGCCGGACTTAAATCGGGCGTCACGCATCCGGCATCTCTTCGATTGCCTTTTGGCAATACCACTTCACCGCGTCAGCCATGCGGGGCTGCAGGCCGTCCAGTTCTTCGGCCGAACACCAGCGGATGTCGTGATGTTCTCCGGTGGCGAGAGTGAGCGAGCCGTTTTTGAGTCGCGCCCAATAAATCATGCCGATGTGCTCGTGCGTGTCCGTGATGCGGTGGATGTCGAGAAAGCGGGGGGCAATCAGCGCACGCGTACCGGCTCCGGTCGTGGGCGGACGCTCGCCGAGCAGCTCCACCTCCAATCCGCTCTCTTCCTTCGCTTCGCGCAGCGCGGCCTGCTCGGGGTTTTCATCCAACTCAATGTGCCCGCCGAGCGGCAACCAGCGGTCGAGTTTGCGATGGTGAATCACCA
>CAZNOE010001078.1:0-2178 GCA_964574525.1 uncultured Bifidobacteriaceae bacterium | reverse complement strand
CGAAGAGACCATTCGCCAAATCCGGGCGAAACGTCCAGAGAAGCTAAAACATAATGGGCCTATGCACTTTGTTCCCCTACCACAACCGGTTGGGGCAAGATTTCCAAACTTGGCCGAAAAAGCCACAAGCTGTCGGCCAAGGGGAACAAAGTGCATAGCCCTAAAACATAATTAGGCCTCAATCATCCGTTTCCAACTTCACCGACCAAACCGGATATGGTGTTTGCGAACCCTTCATCGCGTGCCAGAGGATGCGATTGAGCGTGTCCTCGGGGCACGCATCCATTTTGTCGAGCGGCAGACGCGCTGAAACGTAGGCGTGTTTGCGCAACAGCGGGTCGGAGATTTTCTTCGGCTCAGGATTCATCTGGTCGAGCGGCACATTATTTGCCACCGCTGCGAACTGCCTGAAGTCCGGCGTGTCGGTGAAGCAATCCGTCATTGGTGTGGCGGTTGCATCGAGTTGGTTCATCGGCGGCAGGCCGAGCATCAACTCCATCGTGCGCAACAGGCTCGTCTGATTATATTGCGTGCTCACCACAGCCCGGCGTTTGGTGAAAGGACTGATGACACAGGCCGTGGTCCGGTAGCCGCTCACGTGATCCCAGCCATCTTGCGGATCGTCCTCGATGGCGAAGATGCAGGTGTCCTTCCAGAACGGACTCTGGCTCAGAGCTTCGACGATTTGACCAAACGCAAGATCGTTGTCGGCCACGTGCGCGGCGGGTGTTGGCATGCCGGCTTTGGTGCCCGAAGTGTGATTGTTCGGCAGACAGATGACGATGAAGTTCGGCAAGCTGCCGCTCTTCTCGTATTCGCGCAGTTCCTTGATGAACTCGCGCGCGCGGAACACGTCCGGGATGTTCATGTCCCAACCGACGGTGTTGGTGCAGAGATACGGGCGAATGGATTCGATTGTCGGGCGGCTCCAAATCCGGATTTCACCCGCGTCATTCGTGAAATCATTCCAGCAATCGGCAAACTTGATGTCACTGGTGCGCCTGGGATCGGCCCATCGCTTCTCCGTGGCGGCGAACTCGCCATAGATGCGCAGGCTTTTCCGGTGAGCGAGTACGTTGTCCCAGATGAAGCCGGCGGGCGAATACGCCAGCGCGTCCACATCGTCGTCCTCCATGCCGTCGGGATAACTGCGCGGGAAGCCGGCAAAAGATTTCTCCATGTAGTCCGTCGTGATGCCGGTGTCGGCCCACTGATGTCCATCGGCGCTGAGAATTCCGGAGCAATAGGTATTATCCAGCAGCACAAACTCGCGCACCAGCTTGTGTTGGTTGGGCGTGAACTTCTCGCCGAAGGTGCATAGCGACGCGTCGCCGTTGCCCTCTTTGATGTCACCGAACACCTGATCATACGTGCGGTTCTCTTTGATGATGTAAACGACGTGCTTGAAAACACTGGGTTCGCCGACGCGCTCGGGCACGGGCCGCGGCGGCTGGTCTGGCCGCGGCGGCAGCTTCGCCTCTTGCAGCAATCCGTAACGCATGTTGCGCAACGCGATCTGCGTGAGTCGCGCCAGTTCACGTTTGCCCGGCACCGGCACGAGGGACAACGTGCCGAAATACTGGTGCGAGTTGAATTTTACCTTCTCATCGGGTGTGAGCCGTTTCGTTGAACCGATGCCTTTGATGTTGGCAACGCACAACGTGATGCGTGATGCGTGATGCGTGACCGTGATCGCGCCGGGAAACCAGCCCACGGGAATCAGGCCGCGCAACTGCGATTTGCCGGGAGCAAACGCGATCACTGCCACCGCGTTCTGCGAGCCGTTGCAAACGAAAAGGGTCCGGCCGGATTTGTCGAACGCCAGCGCGTTGGGTTGCGCGCCGAACAAATCCGCCGGGTTTTGCCGCGCCCAAATCGTTTCGATGATCTGGTCGGTGCGCGTGTCAATCACGCTGAGCGTGTCGCTGCCGGCGTTCGCGACAATGAGATAGCGGCCATTGGGCGAGAGGGCGAGGGCGGAAGCGTGTAGGCCCGTCAGAATTTCGCGACTTGGAGCGCCGATCTCTGAATCGGCGCGTCGCTGACCGCTCGCCGCATTCCCTTCGGGCCGAATCGGAGTTCGGCGCTCCAAATCAATTACCGATACCGATCCCTCGCTGGCAATGTGACGCACCGGGTCCACGCGCACCAGCGTGCCGCGACCCGCCGGGCCAGTGA
>CAZNOE010001077.1:0-2185 GCA_964574525.1 uncultured Bifidobacteriaceae bacterium | reverse complement strand
TCGGGCCGCATCTTCCGGCCGCATGGCAGTGTAGAGCATGACCAGGAGGAACGTCGTCCATTCGCGCGCCAGCTCACCCATTATCTCGAGCGCTCCGAAAATTCGGACGACTTCCGCGAAGGCGAAGGGCAATCGCTCTGCAGTATCGGCCGCTTCCTGTTCCAAGCCCCCGGCGACGCTGACGCCGGTGACTCGCTCTATCTCTTTTCCGAGCGACTGGAGATAAATTACATCGTTGTTGACCGTGCCGGGTGCGTAAGAAGCGAGTCGGCGATTCAGAACAAACGTGTCGAAATGCTCGCCCAGCACCTCGTGGAGGGTTTTCCTGGCAATATGCCCAAAGTGCGCTATGAGTTCCCCGATCAGGTTGCAGATCTTCAACACTCTTCTGGGGCAAAGCCGATTCCTGATGGCGTGTTCCCAAGCCCAGGCCACCAAGAATACAGCCGGCGGGACACTGCTGTTCTGCTGGAGGACCTTCCTGACACGATGCTTCATCCGGGCTTCGAATTCTTCCTCCTTCATGCGCCCTCTTTCCCGGGCCTCAATGTCGTCAGCGATTTCCTTGGCCCTCTTTTTATTGTCGGCCCTTCTCGGAGGCAGATCCTCGGGAGCAGCGCCTTCGGGTTCCACCAGAATCTCCGTGGAGAATTCGAACTGCGTCCCATCCTTTCGGCGGCCTCTGCCTATCCAGTACTTCGAGGTGCCCGGTGGTCTCAAGCTGGCCATAACGTCCGCCTTTCATCCCCACAATTCCCCCCACAGCCGGCATGGTTTCTAATGGGCGACTCGATTTTTCTGTGTTCACATAATGCATTGAATTCAACTGTTTAGCGTTTTGTTTTGCGCCAATCTGAGCATCGTGAAAATCGCCCTTTGCGTCGGCCGCCTCTTCGGCCAGTGCGTCAAAGCCCAATGACATCAGGGCTTTCCTGCAAGCCAGTCGCAGGTTCGGCGCGAGTGTTCCCACAAAAATCCCCGCAGACGGACAATCTGGGCGCCATGGTTCGTACAGTCCGTAACCCACCGTGCGGTCATCGATTGACTGCTGCGCGTGAGGGGTCACGGGTTGGCCTGTTGCTGGAAATTGACTACGAACCAGGGAGGAGGTTGAAGGAGTAGCGTTCGGTGTTTGTGAAGGAAGCGTGTCCAAGACCTCCTGCGCATCTCGGTAAAAGACCTGGTTCGGTGTCATCGTGACCGAGGGAATCACTTCTCCTGAGCGCTCAACGTAGCGAGGCGCGGCCTAATCGTCACCTGATCCCGTTGTCCGATAGACCGTTGCCGGAGGTGCGACGATTGTTCTTGGTATTTAGGCATTCTCGCTGTGCCGATACAGACAGGTGCATTTCGGATTCGGCTTAGCCGTTTGGTGTGAGTGGCGGTTCGAGTACCTCCACGATTGCGGAATACTTCACAGCATTGGCCGGTGGGTTGCCAAGCGGCTTGGGCAAGCCTTCACGAACCGCACCTGAATGTTGTTAGCATGGCGGGGAAGCGACGCAGATTAAGCAGTACCCTGGCCTGAGCCGCGACGAGTTCAACCTTGCCGTTTGCTTTAGCGGCGGAAGGGCTAGGCATTCGTTGTTGGGAGGGTTCATACATCATTTCTTCGTTCCTCTCCATTCTAGTGCGGCGCCAGCCGATCTGGGCGATGTGGTCGCTCAAGCTGGAGCAGAAGGCTTTCTCGGGATTTGTACTCTCTCCGGTACGGATACCCCATCAGCGATGAAATGAGTGAGGAACGGGGGACCTGTCAGCAGACTAGCTAACGCGGTAATCTCCGCTGAGTCGGCGGCGACAGTCTGGGCCTGTTCGATGAGAACGTCATTCAAGTACGTTGACAAGGATCGCTTTTCACAATGCCCTGAAAATCACATATCTAGAGCTAGCTTCCACGAGTTGTGTGCAGGTGTCCCGGGAAGGCATTTACTCGTTACGCTGGCCGTAGCGGCAATTTTATTCCGAACGACTCCGATCTCCCTCAGCGCATTTGGTCACATTGGATACCGTCGCTGCCCACGAAAAGGTTGTCGGCATCCCAATAAACTGGCGAAACACAACGATGAAACGTCCACGTCAATCAATGGTCAAAGAAACTCGCAGAAACAGCAAGACAAATCATGCCGCATGTCGTGTAGTTTTCAAAAGGAGACTTTTGTGTGCGATCAAAAGGAGACTAATC
>CAZNOE010001076.1:0-2185 GCA_964574525.1 uncultured Bifidobacteriaceae bacterium | reverse complement strand
TTTGAATCATCCGTTGCAGGCTAGGAATTTGCCGGACGGCGTCAACCGAAAATAGCGGAGTGCCCGAAACGGCTCACGCACCCGCGAGCTTGAACTTCGCACACTGGCTTAAGAATATCCGCGGGTTCTGGTAAACTATTTTCTCGATGGCCGTGGCGCGATGTCCGCGGCGTTCCATTTCCAGCGCCGTCTTCGGCACGGCCAAAGGATCGCTCACGCCCCAGTCGCACGCGCTGTTCATCCACAACCGCTCACTGCCGTAGGTTTCGAGGATGTCAATCGCACGGGCCGGCGTGCACTTGGTTTCCGGGTAAAGCGTCATGCCCGCCCAGTGGCCGCGGTCGAGCACCAGTTCCACCGTGTGTTCCTCGACGTGGTCAATGATGACGCGCTCGGGTTTGATGCGTTTGTCGCTCTTGAGCACGTCGAGGATGAGGCGCGTGCCCTTGAGCTTGTCTTCGAGGTGCGGGGTGTGGACGAGGATGAGCTGGTTGTGACGAGCTGCGAGGTCAATGTGCATTTCCAGGACCTTCAGTTCGTTCCGCGAGTTCTTGTTCAAGCCGATTTCGCCGATGCCCAGCACGTTGGGCCGATTCAGGAATTGCGGAATCAGGGCAATGACATCTTCCGCCAGATTCACGTCCTCGGATTCCTTCGGGTTGATGCAGAGCCAGCAGAAATGGGCGAGGCCGAACTTCGCCGCGCGCTTCGGTTCGTGCTCGGTGAGCTGGCAGAAATAATCGAAGAAGCCGGCGGGCGAACTGCGGTCGAAACCCGCCCAGAATGCCGGCTCGCAAACCGCCTCGCAGCCGGCCAGCGCCATGTGGACGTAATCGTCCGTGATACGGCTGACCATGTGGGCGTGGGGTTCGATGTATTTCATGGGGATACGTGGTGCGTGAAATCATTTCGTGCCCGGGAACGCGCCGCACGCGGCTTTGGTCGTGGCGGCTGGAATAGGTTTTGTCGTCGGATCACTGAAAGCGAGTAAAGCGCGTCTGGCTTTTTGTTTATTCTTGCCGCTGAGTCCGGCCAGGGCTTTCCGCAATGCCCTCAGGCGAAAGTCATCTTTGCCGCCAGCTCTCTCGACGCGATCAAGGAATGCGGCGACGTCAATTACTTTGCTGCGAGCTTCGAGGAAGTAAAGATCGAGAACCTGTTGTCGCGTCATGCGCTTCATTGGAAGTAACTATACAGTCCACGCATTCGGGAGCAATCATCCAAGTGGCGGCGGCGACAAGCACCCGGCTTCAGCGTTGTCAATGCGTGCTTTGGACCTTATCCTTGGGGCGACCGAAACGAGCATGACGCCGACGCAAGAACACGCCACTTTGGCCGCCGCCAATTGCCAGGTCGCCTTCGACAACCTGACGCGCCAGCTCTATGCCACCGACGCGTCGCATTACCAGATCGAGCCGCTGGCGGTCGCTTTTCCGAACAGTGCGCGGCAGGCCAGTTCAATCATCACGGCGGCGGTGCAGGCGGGGGTTTCGATCATTCCGCGCGGCGCGGGCACGGGATTGGTCGGAGGCGCGGTCGGCGAAGGCCTGGTCATTGATTTTTCCCGGCACAACCGGCAGATCACGGACTTCGATGCGGAGCGACGCACCGTGCGTGTCGGCGCCGGTGTGGTGCTCGATCAGCTAAACCATTTTCTCCGGCCAGAGGGTCTGTGTTTTGGCCCGGACGTGGCGACGAGTTCGCGGGCAACGCTCGGCGGGATGATCGCGAACAATTCTTCGGGCGCGCACGCGCCCATTTACGGGACCACGGCGGATCACATTAATGAATTGGAAATTGTGCTTGGCGACGGGCGCGTCCTGAAAGTCGGCCCGGGCCACGAAACGCTTCCGAAGCAGCGGGAACTAATGGGCAACATGGCGATGTTCAACAGCCTGGAAATCGCCGAGCACTGGCCGCCGGGATTGGTGAAACGCTGGCCGGGCTACGCGCTGGATCGGGCCGTGCGCGAGCCGGACAACCTGATCCAGATCCTGGCCGGCAGCGAAGGCACGCTCGCGGCGATCATTTCCGCGGAGTTGAAGCTCGTCCCGACGCCCGACGAAATTGGACTGGGTTTGATTTTCTTCGATTCAATTGCCGAGGCCATGCAGGCTACGACGGAATTGGTGGAATTGAAGCCTGCGGCGGTCGAACACATTGATCGCGTGCTTCTCGATCAGAC
>CAZNOE010001075.1:0-2191 GCA_964574525.1 uncultured Bifidobacteriaceae bacterium | reverse complement strand
AGCGGGCGCGCCGGCTTCGGTTGCCGGCGGCGAGATCGCAATCGGTTGCGGCGGAGCAGAAGGGGCAAGCGCTTCCATCAACTTCCGCCGCGTGCATTTGGGATGCGCGTTGATGTATTCGACGATGTGCTTGACGCCGTCCGAAACAGGCGTGGTTTCCAAATCGAGGAAATGCGGACGGGCCACGGAAACGTGCGTGACGGTTTTGTTGACCTTGAAGAACTGAAGTCCGTGCTGGGCAAATTGCTGGCTCAACCCCGTGGCCAGTTGCAGCGGGAAGCGCCGTTGATCATCGCATACTTCGCGCGCGAGACGCGCCAGGCCTTGAGAACGCATGCTTCGCGCCAGCACACCGCTCACCGTGTGCGCGTCTGCCGCTTTGATAATCGTATCCTTGTGAACGGTGCGGAAGTGTTGCTCCACGTCTTCGCGGTTGGCCAGCTTGAGTGGCTCGGGCACGTTGAGGCAGACGAATTCCGTTTTCCAACTCTGGTCGTCCACCCATTTCTTCACGACTTCCTCGTCGCGCACGATTTTGATGCGCGCCTTGTAAACCTCGAACGGCATCCGCGCGAACCGCTCGGTGTGCAGTTTGTGCAGCCGGTTCTGATAATCGTGATGATTCGGCGGGCCCAGGATGGCGCCGCTCATGCCGCACTGCGCGACGAAAGTGTATTTTCCCTTGGGCGGTTCGGTCGCCGTGCGTTCCGCCTGGTAAAATGTGGTGAAATGCTTTTGCAAAACGTGCGCGATCGCTTCGTCTTCGCTCAACCAGAGCGTCTCGTCCAGCGCGCAGACAAACAGCGGCTGCACGGGCTTGCCCTCGGCATTTTTCTGTACGGAAAAACGGACCGCATACCGCTCCGGCTTCTGCAAAATCAGGCGGGCAATGTCGAACAGCGGATACGCGCGGCCCGTCATCTTGATCTGCCGCGCCAGCGATTCGACCCCTCTTTCGTCGGGCACCACCGAAACGTTGACCTCCGGCGGCGGCGGTAGCGCTTCCCGCGATTCACGCCGATCATCAGGCCGGGCCCCGCCGCGATCGTCACGCTGCGGGCCACCGGGCCCGCCTTCGCGGCGAGGGCCACGCGGACGGTCATCACGTTTCGCGCCGCCGAATGCACGGCCTCCACCATCGCGCCTCGGCGGACGCGGGCCGCCGCCTCGCCGTTCATCGCGCCGGTCAGGTCGGTCTTCGCCGCCGGCGAATTTTGCGTAGCGATTGACAGACGAGGATTCCTGCGCCCAGGCGGGCAGGAAAAGTTTTTCCAGGTCAAGGTCCGTTTCCGGATTGATATTCATGATTTACAACAGCCCCTTAGTGCGGGACTCGCTAAAAGTGCATCGCAAGCATGGAACGGCTTTGGGCGGATTGCAACGAAAGAAAATCTCTCCGTCGGAATGAAATTGACCTACCGGTGCCACCACATAACGTTCGCCAGCTCACTCAATGAATCTCCCCGGCGATCCAGAATCTCGGCCGCGCTCGAAGCGCAAGTTGCTGATGATGGCATTGCTTGTCTGCTTTGGGTCGGGGCTTTTCGTTTCTGTTACTTTTCGGGCCAATGAACGCCGCTTACTCTGCGACGGCAAGCCAATCGTGTATTGGGAGAAACAGGTTCTTAATTTGTTACCACGCGGAGGGCGTGAAGCAGAGGTCGATATCGTCATCAAGAAGATGGGACCTGAGACTACTCCGTTCTGGCTGGCGAGAATGCAAACCAAGGATTCCCCGCTGACACGCGCTTACTCTCGCATTTGGTCTGCGCTGCCAATCCGGCTCAAATTGGTGTTGCCAGAACCCATTCCCCAACGAATGCGACGAAACGCGGCGCATTATGTTCTTTCAAAGATGAGCTTCACGAATGGAATCCCGGAATTAATTGCGCTGAGCTATTCAAACGATTCCGAGCTTCAGGAATATGCCGTTCATCTTCTGTGGTTCCGCGCGTATCAGTTTTATTATCCCAGCGAAGAGTGCATTGCAGCATTCTGTCACGCTTTGCGCAGCAGCAATCCCCGCACTCGTCAATGGGCGGTGCTTGGGTTGGGCATCTTGCCTTTACATGAGGAGGCCTTGCCAGCCTTGGAAGCAGCGCTGAGTGATTCAGATCAAACTGTCCGGACAAAGGCCGAAGAGACCATTCGCCAAATCCGGGCGAAACGTCCAGAGAAGCTAAAACATAAT
>CAZNOE010001074.1:0-2194 GCA_964574525.1 uncultured Bifidobacteriaceae bacterium | reverse complement strand
GTCAAACACGGCAACCGCGAGGTGAATTGTTCCATCGCCTATCCCGAAGTGAAGGACAAGGCCACCGCCGTCATCGTGATTCACGAAATCTTCGGGCTGAGCGATTGGGTGCGCGGCGTGACCGATCAACTGGCGGAGGCCGGTTATATCGCCATCGCGCCCGACTTGCTTTCCGGCAGCGCGCCGGGTGGTGGCGGCACGGCGGAACTCGGCAGCGGTGACGCGGTGCGCAAAGCCATCTCCGCGCTCGCGCCGGATCAAGTCACCGCTGACTTGAACGCCGTCGCGGAATACGTCGCCAAGCTGCCCGCGTGCAACGGCAAGGTGGCCGTGGGGGGATTTTGCTGGGGCGGATCGCAAACATTTCGGCTCGCGACCAACAACAAGAACATCAAGGCGGCGTTCGCGTTCTACGGCACGGGTCCGGAAAACGAGGAGGACATCGCGCGCATCAATTGTCCAGTGTACGGCTTTTACGGCGGCAACGACAACCGCGTGAACGCGACGATTTCCACATCCACCGAGTTGATGAAGAAAGCGAAGAAGACCTACGAACCGGTTACTTACGAGGGCGCGGGCCACGGCTTCATGCGCGCGGGCGAAGACCCGGCCGGCAACGACGCCAACAAGAAAGCGCGCGACGAAGCCTGGAAACGCTGGAAGGATTTGCTGAAGAAAATCTGACTCGCTTCCGGGTAAGTCCCTCCCTCACCATCAGGGCATGGAAAACAGGCCCGATCATTTCATCAATCGTCGTGGATGGCTGCGCTTGAGTGCGGGCGCGATGCTCGCGCTGGGTGTGTGGCCGGGATGCGCCCGATGGGCGGGCAGGCGCACGGCCGGCACGTTCAGCTTCGTGGCCATGAATGACGCGCACTTTCAAAGTCCCCGCTGCCCGGAATGGTTCGCAAAGGTTTCGGCCAGCATCCGGGCACACCCCAGCCGGCCGGAATTCTGCCTGATGATCGGCGATCTCTCCGAGCACGGCACGAAGTCCGAACTCGGCTCCCTGCGCGACGTGTTGCGCTCTTTGCGCATTCCGTCCTACGCCGTGATCGGCAATCACGATTCCGTCTCCGACACCGACCGCTCCGCCTGGGATGAACTCTACCCACGAAGTTTGAACTACCATTTCGAGGACCGCGGGTGGCAGTTCATTGGCCTGGATTCGAGCGAAGGAACACATTCACAAAACACGAGAATCCAGACGGGCACTTTGAGTTGGCTCGACGACAATCTGCGCAAACTGGACCCGGCCAGACCCACGGTGGTTTTCACCCACTTTCCGCTTGGCGCAATCGTGCCGATGCGCCCGCGCAATGCCGACGATCTCCTGGACCGGTTCCTGGATTTCAACCTCGTGTCGGTGTTCAATGGTCATTTTCACGGTTTCACGGAGCGCCGCTCCGGCCGCACCATGCTTACCACCAATCGGTGTTGCGCCATCAGTCGTAACAACCACGATGGAACTCCCGAGAAGGGCTACTTCATTTGCACTGCGAGTAACGGCGAGATTCACCGCGAGTTTGTGGAAGTAAAGCTGACTTGAAGGGCCGGCCGACAGACCGCGGATTTCCACGACGCATGATGGCGTCAAATCAACCAAAAGTCCCGCGAGCCATGCTGATCATCGTGTTGGTCACGGCGGCTGCGCGCCTGTCCGCGACAGAGGAATCGCTGAGCCATCAATATCCCGGGGATGTCGGCATCGCCAAAGACCCGGCTGTGCTGTTTGCCGACGATTTCGAGTCCGGCAATCTCCGCAGATGGGACCAGGTGCGTGGCTCGATGATCACCATGAGCAACGCGCCGCACGCGGGCGGGCTTTGCGCGCAGGCCGAGATGTTGCGGGGCCGGAACACCGGCGGCGACGCCATCAAATGGTTCATGCCGGGCGCTGACCGTGTGCATGTGCGGTGTTACGTGAAGTTTTCCTCGGACTACCAATATCCGCATCACTTCATCTGGCTCTCGGCCAACCCGCGCACGAACCGATGGCAGGCGTTTGGCAAGGCGGGTCTCAAACCCGACGGCACGTATTTCTCCAGCGGGATGGAGACGTGGTTTGCCTGGGGCAAAAATCCACCGCCCGGAGAATTGAATTTCTACAGCTACTTCCTCGACATGGAAATGGATCGCAAGATGAACAAGTATTGGGGCAATTCATTTTTCCCGCCCGGCCCGGACAAAGGCG
>CAZNOE010001073.1:0-2198 GCA_964574525.1 uncultured Bifidobacteriaceae bacterium | reverse complement strand
CGACTGGGCGATACGCCGCCGCACGCCGCCCGATCGTAATCACCTCGGCTGGGTCTGGTATGCGGAAGCCGACGGTCTCGGCAAATCGCTCGAACTGATCAATCCCGATCTCGCGAACGATTACGGGCAGAACTGGGCGCCCAGCATCGTCACCAACGGCACCCCCGGCGTGGTAAACACCGTTTTGCAGACGAACATCGCGCCCGTGATTCTCAACGTGCAGCATCTGCCGCCCATCCCGCGCTCAGTGGACAGCGTTCTGGTCACCGCTCAATTGCTGGACGAACGCACTTCGAATCTGACGGCGATCCTTTTCTGGCGACTCGACGGGCCGGGCCCGACGTTCACCAATCAACCGATGTATGACGATGGCTTGCACAGCGACGGTCTTGCCGGCGACGGAGTTTTCGCCGCGACGATTCCGCCGCGGACCAATAACGCGATTGTCGAATTCTATGTTCAAGCGACGGATCAGGATGGCCACGCCCGCACCTGGCCGGCGCCGGCGATTGACCAGAATGGAGTTTCGTTGGGCCAGTCTGCGAACGCACTTTATCAGGTGGACGACTCAACCTATACGGGCACGTTTCCCCTGTACAAGCTGATCATGAAGGACGCGAACCGCGCGGAGCTGGCGCAGATTGGCAGCACGGGCGGGGAGGCGGACAGCGACGCCGAGATGAACGGCACGTTCATCAGTGTTGACGGAACGGGCACGGATGTGCGTTACCTCACCGGCATCCGCAATCGCGGCCACGGCAGCCGCACCGCGAAGCCAAACAATTATCGCGTCGGCTTCAGCGCCGACCGGCCATGGAAAGGGGTTTCGGCGCTGAACATCAATGGCCAATACACGCACGCGCAACTCCTCGGCTCCGTGCTGGCGCTCAAATCCGGTCTGGTTGCCGCCGGTTCGCGCCCGGTGCGTACGCTCGTCAACAATGCCAATCTCGCCAACAACGGTCCGCAAACCTACGGCGGCATATACGTGGCGAACGAGGTGATTAACAGCGATTGGGCCCAGCACTGGTTGCCGGCGGATTCCTCCGGCAATGTCTATCGCGTGATCCGCGACATTGACCCTCCCAATTTCGATTACCGCGGCACAAACGCGAACGGTTACACCAACACGTATTTCAAGGAAACCAACGCCAGCGAAAACGATTGGACCGACTTGATCGCCATGCTGGAAGTGATGGGTGAAAACCGGACAAATCTCTTCACCACGGAACGCGCGCGCGCGGCCGTGAACGTCGAGCAATGGCTGTTGCACGTGGCCGTCATAAACCTCTTCGCCGACGGCGAGTCCGGGCTGAACACGGGCAACAACGACGATTACTTCATGTACCGCGGCCTGAACGATCCTCGCTTCGTTCTGATTCCGTACGACCTCGATCAAATTCTTGGCGAAGGCGGCTCGCTCGCGACCGACACTTCGATTTTCCGGGCGACGTGTTGCCCCATTTCCGGCGACAGTGAAGGTGTCTGGCGGGCGATGAACTGGTTTCTTCACCGGCCGGACGTGGAACCCATTTACCTGCGCACGTTGCAACGGCTCCTCGACACCACGTTTGCCAAGGCCGAATTCGATCTGACGATGGCCCAAACTCTGGGCGACTTCGTGCCGGCCAGCGTGATCACCAGAATAAAAACGTGGATGGATGGCCGCCGGGCTTACGTGCAATCATTCATCGCGCCGCTGTTGCCGCCCGCGAATCCGCCGACCCCCACCGTGTCGGGCGAGCCGCGTTCGCCGACGCCGTTGCGGAACGCCACTCTGACGGTTGGCGGATCGGGCGTGACGCAATACCGCTACAGGCTGAACGGCGGCGCGTTCGGACCAACAAATTCAATCGCGGCGCCAATCGTATTGGCCAATCTTCCGCACGGAAGCACCAACACAGTGTTCGTCATCGGCGCGGGAACCAACGGCATCTGGCAAGCGATTTCAAATGCGACGGCTTCCAAAACATGGGTGGTAAACACGAACTGGCCCGCCGTCCGCATCAACGAAGTGCTCGCTCGAAATGTTGCCGCGCTCAATCACAACGGGACGTTTCCGGACGCCATCGAACTTTACAACGAAGGCAGCGCCCCGGTTGATTTGTCGAACCTGCGCCTGACCGACAATGCCACTTCGCCCGGCAAATACACATTCCCCATCGGCACGACACTCGCTGCGGGCAATTACCTCGTCG
>CAZNOE010001072.1:0-2199 GCA_964574525.1 uncultured Bifidobacteriaceae bacterium | reverse complement strand
ACCTGCACGGCGTGCAGGGCGCGTATTATTGGAAGAGCTTCGGCAAACATGGCGCGCTGCACAATCCGTATGCGTTCGGTTATTTCAATCACATCCTGCACACGAATTTCACCGGCGGTCACGTGACCGATGGCGGAATTATTTATCAAGGCACAAACCTTCCGCCGCGCTTCCTGGGCCGTTACATCTGCGGCGACCTCCTGGGTCACGGAGTGCAGTGGCACGAAATGTATCGCTGGGGCGCGACCTTCACGTCTTCGCACGGCGGCTATTTGCTCGAAGCGAATGACAAATGGTTCGCTTCAACCGATGTCACGATGTCGCCGGACGGTGCGGTGTATGTCGCCGACTGGTGCGACCAGCGCACGGCGCATCCCGATCCCGATGCGGACTGGGACCGAAGCAATGGGCGCATCTATCGCATCTCCGCGAAAGGCACGAAACCCGCGCCTGCCGCGGACCTGCGGAAGTTCTCCACGCCGCAACTCACCGCGCTCCTTGGTGAGCGCAACGATTGGCTGGTTCGCAAAGCCCGGCGACTTCTTGCCGACCGCCGCGATCCGGAAGCAATCCTGCCGTTGCGCTCGCTCGCCTTCGAAACGCAAGATGACCATCTCGCGCTCGAAGCGTTGTGGGCGCTTTACGTCAGCGGCGGATTCAACGAAGCCATCGCGGCAAAAACGCTCAATCATCGTTATGCTCCCATTCGCAAATGGACCGTTCGCCTGCTGGGCGATGAGAAACACGTCTCTGCTCCAATCGCGGAACGTCTTACGGAAATGGCAAAAACTGATCCGGATGTTCGCGTCCGCATGCAACTCGCCTCTTCCACTCAAAGCCTGCCGGCGACTCAAGCCTTGCCCATCATCCAGGCGCTGCTTCTGCGCGACGTGGACGGCGGAGATCCTTACGTGCCGCTGTTGCTGTGGTGGGCTGTCGAGCGTCACGCGGTGAGCGCGCTTCGGAATGTCGAAGCGTTTTTCATTTCGCCCGCCGCGTGGAAATCCGGTTTGGTGCGTGACGTGATCCAGGAGCGGCTGATGCGTCGCTGGACCGCCGAGGGCAGCCCGGCAACCTACGATGCTTGCGCCCGGTTGCTCGCCAGCGCCCCGGATGACGCGCACCGACATCGGCTGCTCGCCGCGGTTGAACAGGGATTTCACGATCGTCCGGCGGGATCCGCCGGCTTTGGCCCGGGCGGTTTGTTTGCCAACACCGCCGTCGCCGAAGTCCGGACCAACCGGACTCAAGCCCACCTCGAACGCGTGACGCCGGCGTTGTCCGCGCAATTCGATGCAGCGTGGCGCGACGACACAACTGATGCAGTACTGATTCGAGTCGCTGCCCGCACGGGTCGGGATTTCGCGGCGCTTCGGGCTCGTGACCTGGTCGCGGACGCCAAAACCAAATCGGAACTCCGCCTCAATCTGGTTCAACTGCTCGGCGAACTGGGCGATGCCTCCGACGCCGGGCGATTGCTCAAACTCGTTGGCGATGCGCCCGAGTCGCTTCAACTCGCGGCGCTTGATGCATTGCCGTCTTTCGATCTGCCCGGGCTTGCCGCCGAACTGGCAGGCGTTACGCCAGACTCGGTGATCGCGCAAAGGCCCGCGCCCGACAGGTATTGCTGAGTCGCAAGCCGTGGGCACGCAGTCTCCTGAGCGAGGTGGATGCGGGACATCTGCCCGCCGCAGATTTCTCCGTCGAACAACTCCGTGTTGTGGCGCTGCACGATGACAGGGAACTCAATGATCTGGTCTGGAAACATTGGGGCAAGCTGAGCGGCGGAACGGCGGAAGAAAAACTGGCCGAGATGCGCCGGCTCAATAACGACCTCAACGCCGGCCTCGGCGACCCGGCGCGCGGCCACGAGATTTTCACCCGCGTCTGTGGCGTGTGCCACACGATGTTCGGCGAAGGCGGAAAAATCGGTCCTGACCTGACGACAGCCAACCGCGCGGATCGCGAATTTCTGCTCGGCAGCATCGTTGACCCGAGCGCCGCCATCCGGAAGGAGTTTCTCGCCTACGAAGTCGAAACGAAAGATGGCCGCGTCGTCTCCGGCGTGATTGTGGATCAGGCCGGCGGCAATCTCACCCTCGGCATCAGCACAGGCGAACGCGTTGTCGTCCCGCAAACTCAGGTTGCTTCGCTCCGCGAATCGGCGGTGTCGGCAATGCCTGAAGGCCTGGTCAAACC
>CAZNOE010001071.1:0-2201 GCA_964574525.1 uncultured Bifidobacteriaceae bacterium | reverse complement strand
CAGGCCCGAAAGTCGGCGACAAAGTCGGCTTTATTCAGTTGCCGCAAAAGCCGGGCCCAAAAACACCGGACAAACCCGGCGGTCCCAAATTGCCGCCTCGGCCAACGGACACCGGCAGGACGGAATTTAACAGGCGAGGCGATATTCGAAGTGTGCGGGCCCTGCAGCCTCCCGGGCGTGCGACAGCTCCGGGCGGCCGTGCCGGTGTTGCACCCGCTGGCCGCGGTGAGCCAGCCAAGCCTGCGCCCACTGCACCGAAATTTGTCGCACCGGCTACGGGCGAGGTCATCGTCATCAAGCCGCCGATTGTTGTCCGTGACCTCGCCGAGCAACTCAAGCAGAAGCCCTTCAAAGTCATCGCCGATTTGATGGAACTGGGCGTCTTCGCCAACGTCAACCAGGCCATTGACGAAAAAATCGCCCAGCAGGTTTGCGCGAAGTACGGTTTCCGTTTTGAAGTCGAAAAACGCGAACGTGGCGGCGGCGTAGTCCATGCGCCGGTCAAGAAGGTCGAGTTGGATATCGAGGACAAGGTCGAGCAACTCAAATCCCGCCCTCCTGTCGTCACGATCATGGGCCACGTGGACCACGGCAAGACCACGCTGCTCGATGTCATTCGCAAATCCAACGTCGCCGCGGGCGAAGCCGGTGGCATCACGCAACACATCGGCGCTTACACCATTTCCTTCCCGCATCCGGAACGCAAAAATGAGTTGCAGCAGATCACCTTTCTCGATACGCCCGGCCACGCTGCGTTCAGTTCCATGCGGGCGCGCGGCGCGAACGTCACGGATATCGTTGTGCTCGTCGTTGCCGCCAACGACGGTGTCATGCCGCAAACGCTCGAAGCGTTGAATCACGCCAAGGCCGCTAAAGTTCCCATCATCGTCGCGGTCAACAAAATTGACCATCCCAACGCCAACTCGATGAAAGTCCGCCAGCAGTTGCAGGACAAGGGTCTCGTGCCCGACGATTGGGGCGGCGACACAATTTTCGCCGACGTTTCCGCGCTCACGAAGCAAGGCGTGGACAAGCTTCTGGAGATGATTCTGCTTCAGGCCGATTTGCTGGAGTTGCAAGCGAACCCCGACCGCCGAGCCAAAGGCAACGTCATCGAGTCCGGCCTCGAACCCGGCGGCCCCATCGCCACCGTGCTCGTGCGCAAAGGCACGTTGCGCGTGGGCGATGTCATTATTTGCGGACAATATTACGGCAAAGCGCGCGCGTTGATTAACGAGGAAGGCAAGCGTCTCAAGGAAGCCGCTCCGTCTGTCGCGGTAAAAGTGCTCGGCTTGAACGGCGTGCCGGAAGCCGGCTTGCAATTTAGCGCCGTCGAAGACGAGCGTACGGCGCGCGACCTGGCCGGACAACGCGAGCAGGAGACCAAAGCCCTGACCTTGGAAGCCCGCTCGAAGGTCACGCTCGAAAATCTTTTCGCCACGCTCGACTCGCAGCAGAGCAAAGTGCTCAAAGTCGTGGTCAAGGCCGACACGCAAGGCTCCGTCGAAGCCATCGTGGAAGCGATCAAGAAGATCGAGTCCGACGAGGTCTCGCTGGAAGTGATTCACAGCGCGGTCGGCACCATCACGGAATCCGACGTGGCGCTGGCCTCGGCCTCGAACGCGGTGATTCTCGGATTTCACACCCGCGTGGACAGCGGCGTCGCCGACAAGGCCAAGCACGAAGGCGTGCAGATCAAACTTTACGCCATCATTTACGAATTGATTGACGAGGTGAAGGAAGGCATGTCCGGTTTGCTGGAGCCGGTAATCAAGGAAGTCGTCACGGGGGCCGCGGAAGTGCGCCAGGTCTTCGAGTTGTCCAAGGGCGCGCCGGTGGCCGGCTCCATGGTCGTTTCCGGACGCATTGTCAAAGGCAAGGTCCGCGTGCGCCGCCGCAAGGAACTCATTTACGAAGGCGTCACCCAGTCATTGCGCCGGTTCCAGGACGAAGTCAATGAAGTGCGCGCTGGCATGGAGTGCGGCATCCGCATCGAAGGCTTCAGCGAGTTTCAGGTCGGCGACACGATCGAATGTTATTCAGTTGAAAAAACGGCAGCGAAACTGTGAACTAACGAAACAAACGGAGTGATGGAGTAATGGAGTGATGGAGTCATGCCACTTCGCAAACCCAGCACTCCAACACTCCAACACTCCAACACTCCATTTCCCCATGGCCTCCCTCAGACTCCAGCGCGTGCG
>CAZNOE010001070.1:0-2201 GCA_964574525.1 uncultured Bifidobacteriaceae bacterium | reverse complement strand
TTTCTTTGCTACGTCATCGCCTACGTGGATCGCGCCAACGTGGCCATCGCCAAGCTGACGATGACCAAAGACCTGCCCGGCTTCGACAGCGCGGTGTTTGGATTCGGCGCGGGTTTGTTCTTCTGGGGCTACTTCCTGCTCGAAATCCCAGGCTCACTGCTCGTGGAGAAGTGGAGCGCGCGGAAATGGATTTGCCGCATCATGGTGACCTGGGGTTTCGCGGCGGCGCTCACGGCGATGGTGAAAACCCCGATGCACTTCTACGGCGTGCGATTCCTGCTGGGGTTGGCCGAGGCGGGATTTTTTCCCGGCGTCATCGTTTACCTCACGCACTGGTTTCCGGGCCGCGATCGCACGCGGGCGCTGTCGTGGTTTCTGATTGCGACGCCGATCGCGCAAATCACCAGTCCTAAAATTTCCAACGCGCTGCTCAAGATCGGCACCGACGAAATGGTCAATGGCTCTCTCGTGCATCATCCGACGGTGCTGGGACTCGCGGGCTGGCAATGGGTTTACATTTTTTGGGGCGTGCCGGCGGTTGTGCTTGGCATCGTCGTATTCTTCATGCTCACGGACCGTCCGCGCGATGCGAAATGGCTGACGCCGGAGGAAAAGGAGGCATTGGAGCAACAGCTTGAAATCGAAAAAGCCAGACGCGCCGCCGGACGCCGGATGACTTTGCTCGAAGCCTTCCGAAATCCAAAAGTGCTGCTGCTGGCGGCGGCGTACTTTTGCAGCACCTCGGCGAATTACAGTATGGAGTTTTTCCTGCCGAGCATCCTGCAACAGTGGTATTCACTGAATCTGAATACGATCACGTGGCTGGTCATCCTTCCGCCGTGCCTCGCGCTGGCAGGACAGTTATTTGTAGGCTGGAACTCGGACCGCACGAAGGAGCGGCGGCTTCACGCGTTTGTGCCGATATGCATAGGCACCATCGCGCTGGCACTCACTCCGCTGACGCAAGGGAATCTGGCGCTGACCATCATCTGTTTCATGCTGGTCATGGCCGGGATTAAATCCTATCAGCCTGCGTTCTGGTCGCTGCCGAGTTTGTTTCTCACCGAAGCGGCGGCGGCGGGGAGTATCGGTTTGATCAACTCACTCGGGAACCTCGGTGGTTTTGTCGGCCCGACGATTTTAGGGAAGGTCGAAAAACTCACCGGTTCATTTGTCGGCGGAATTTACTATCTCTGCTTCTCCATGGCGGTGTGCGCGACCATCATCCTCGTGCTTGGGTTGGGCAGGAGAGAAGCGCGGGACAAGCCAGCGCCGTAGCCACTGACGCGAGGAGGCGAAAATGGAATCTGCCTCGTTCGCTCGGCGGCTACTTTCATGGAGGAATCGCGGAAAACCCCTTGACGCTGTGATCGCCGGTCACTGCCACAGTTTCTGGCGGCGAATCAATTCGGAAAAACGACCACGGACCGGGGATGAACGGATATTCTAAGATGACGTACGCGTCCACTTCCAGGCCGAGACGGGCATGACTTAGCAAGTGATGGCCTTCTTGCCGTATTGAGAATCTGGTGAGGCCTGCGGTTGGCGCGACCATCTTTGGGCGTGCAAGGGAGTGAGCGACGGCGCTACGATGCTGACATGCCACCCAGCGAGCCTCTGGACGGACCCATTGAGCTGACCAGCCCACAGTGGTTTGCCACGACGCACTGGAGCGTCGTACTGACGGCTAAACAAGGTGACTCATCTGAAGCGGCCGTTGCGCTGGAGAAGTTGTGCCGCGCCTATTGGCGGCCACTCTACGCTTATATCCGGCGCGATGGACACGATGCGACGGAGGCACAAGACCTGACCCAGGAGTTTTTCGCGCGGTTGTTGGCCAGAGATTACCTCCAACATCTCCATCACCAGCAAGGCAAGTTTCGGTCGTTCCTGCTGTCTTACCTCAAGAACTTCCTGTCCGAGCAGCGCAGGAAGGCTGGGGCACAGAAGCGCGGAGGCGGATGTGTGTTCGTTTCGTTGAACGAGCCGGCGGGCGAAGATGGTTACCTCCTCGAACCCGTGGATGAGCTGACACCGGACCAGGTCTTTGAACGCCGCTGGGCGCAGGCCGTCTTGCAAACGGCGCTGGACCGGCTGCGTGAGGAACATGCCGCGCGTGGCCAGGCAGCGTTGTTCGAACTGCTGCAGGACTACCAGCCGCGCGAGCCGGGCGGGCGATCTTACGCGCAACTCGGCGACGA
>CAZNOE010001069.1:0-2205 GCA_964574525.1 uncultured Bifidobacteriaceae bacterium | reverse complement strand
CTGGCGGAGAACCGGGCCGCGCGGGGCATCCTGATGAAGATGGCGGACTGGGTTAAATTCCTGCACAACTTTTTGGAGCTGTCGAACTACCCGATTCTTCAGGACAAAGGCAAGGTGAGCGCGCTGGAGGCGAAGCTCAAAGCCGAGGGGGAATTTGAGGTTTATCGCCAGCGACAGGATGCGGACTACATCTCGGACTTCGACCGGGAGATCAAACGGCTGGCAGGAACACACCCGGAGGCGCGGAGAACCCGGAGGAAGAAATCAGAATGAGAAACGGAAACAACTGCAAATGCTATCGTTGACGCGGCCAGCGCTATCTGGGGAGTAAGGGTATTCACTCCTGAGTGAGGGTAGTAATGAGGGTATTAACCCAAAAGACAATTGCGGAGGGGTTTGAAGAAATTAAATGTGAAGGAATGAAATGAACATGAACAAGATCGTTTTCATCTCGGGTGTAGTGGCTCTGCTTTCGTGCGCCACGCCAGCCTCGGCGGCTGATGCGCCGGCGACCGTTGCCGCCCCGACGACCAACGCGTCGCCCGCACGGACAACGGATGGCGTGGAGTTTCGCATCGGCCCGGTTTACGCCAACGCGCCCGAGTTGATCGTGAAACCGGATGTGCCCAAGGGAACGATCCACGAGTTCACGATGAATTCCGAGGACAGCAAAATTTATCCGGGCATCGCGAAGCGTGTTGAGGGAACGGCGCCGTATAAACGCAAGGTGGCGGTGTATGTGCCCAGCCAATACGTAGCCGGAATGCCCGCGCCGTTCATCGTCGCGCAGGATGGCCTGGGCTACGCCGGCACGTTGCCCAAGGTATTGGATAACCTGATTCACGAGAAACGCGTGCCGGTGATGATCGCAATCATGATCAACTCCGGCGGCGGCGATGCGCAGGGCAGCGAGCGCGGTCTCGAATACGACACGGTCTCAGACCGATACACGACCTTCATCGAGACGGAAGTGTTGCCGAGGATTTCGCGGGATTACAACGTCACTTTCACCAAGGACCCGGAAGGGCGCGCGACGATGGGCGGGAGTTCGGGCGCGGCGTGCGCGTTCACGATGGCGTGGTTTCGTCCGGATCTTTATCGGCGCGTGTTGAGTTACTCGGGCACGTTTGTGAATCAGCAATCACCGTTGAATCCGGAATCTCCCCACGGCGCGTGGGAGTATCACGAACACCTGATTCCGCAGAACGAGCGCAAGCCGCTGCGCGTGTGGCTGGAGGTGAGCGAGAACGACAACGGCGCCAAACGGGATGAGGCCTCGTTGCACAACTGGGTGATGGCGAACGAACGCATGGCCGCGGCGTTGAAGGCGAAGGGCTATGCCTACCGCTACGTGTTCGCCGAAGCCGCGGGCCACACGGACGGCCGGGTCACGCGACAAACTTTGCCCGGCGCTTTGGAGTGGCTGTGGCAGGGATATGTGTCGCAAACTACCAAGCCGCGATAGAGCGGCCACCAGATGAGCCGGATCAATTACATCTTTGTTGATTTTGAAAATGTTCAAGAGACCGACCTCGACCGCATTGCAAACAAGCCGGTCAAGGTGTGGCTGGTCCTCGGTGAGCGGCACAAGAGCCTGCCCGTGAAGCTCGTGAAGCTGATTCAGAAATTCCCGGAGCAGGTGCGATTGATCGAAACGGGGCTGAACGGGAAGAACGCCCTCGACTTTGTGCTCGCCTACGAGATCGGCGTCGAATCGGAAAAGAATCCTACCGGGTATTTTCACGTTCTATCTCGGGACAAAGGCTTTGATGCGTTGATCAGACATCTCAAAGGCCGGGACGTATTGGCCGCCCGGCATACCGCGTTCAGCGAAATCCCGGTGCTCATGAACCTTGCCGAGCGGGTGAAACTATTGGCCGCTCATTTCAAAGCGAATCAGGCCAGCCGTCCCAAGAAACGGACAACGTTGGAGTCGCAGATTCAGGCGGTGTTTGGGAAGGCACTCTCGCAAGCGGAGGTCGAGGACACGGTTCGAGTGTTGGTCACAGAGAAAATCATCGGCCTTTCAGAGAAAGGTGAGGTCGCTTACATGTTATGATTGCCGCGGGAGTTCCCACTAAACCGGATTGGATAGAAGCGGTCACATAACCAGGAACCCTGACGCTTCGACCTCAGTGCTCAGCCCGGCACTGGCCCGGACAGCCGACACGATTTTCCATTGCTCCCCCCATTGGTTCCGTCAGA
>CAZNOE010001068.1:0-2208 GCA_964574525.1 uncultured Bifidobacteriaceae bacterium | reverse complement strand
TGACGAGGGTACGCTCCTCGCCATCGAGCAACCACAACTCGATTTTCATTCCCTGGGCGGGGCAACCGTGCGCGGTGTCCAGGACGTGTGTGCTGAGTTTGGCAGGCATACGGCTCGACGTTAAGAGCCGGGCGTCATTGAATCAAACTGAAACGCGGCGTAGCAACGTTGCGCGTAAAAAACCTGGGGCAACAGGGCGACGAATCTGAGCAGCAGCAAACCTCCGCCGATCAAACTGAACTTGAGCAAGAGCCGATCATTTTCATCCGGCAGTTTCCGTTATGGTGTCCTGCAGACGCAACCAGGCAATCTTGGAAATCTCTTCAAGCGCCGTTTTGATTTCCTGCTCGCGCGAATTGTTCAGGCGAATTTTGAATCCGTTCAAGATCGCCTCCTTCCTGTTCAACCGTGCGCAAATCACAAAGGGGAAACCGAACTTCTCCTGGTAGGCGGCGTTGGATTTTTGGAACGCGGCGATTTCTTCCGGCGTGAGCGCACCTAACCCGGCGCTGGCCTGTTCGCGCGTGGATTCAGGCGTGAGCGTGCCCGCGAGCGCAGCGCGGCCAACCAGATCGGGATGCGCGCGAATCAACGCGAGTTGCTTTTCTTCGCCTGCGTTCGCCACGATCTGGCAAAGTGCCCGGTGCAATTCTTCCATGCTGGCAAACGGTCGCTTCACCGACGCGGCTTCGGCAATCCAAGACGAGTGCTCGAACATCGGGCCAACGATGCGGACAAATTCCTCGCCGGAGAGGGAGTTCAGTTGCGCGAGTGTCATGGTTTTGTCTTCTTCTCATTAACACCCGGCTTCAGCCGGGTGGCTCGATGTATCGCGAACCGCAAAACCGTTTCAACGGTTTTCCTGGCGCAACGAAACCGTTGAAACGGTTTCCTCCCTTCCTGTAGCAGCAGCACCCGACTGAAGTCGGGTGTTAATGAGATTCTAGCGCCCGTGATGCCGGCAACATTCATTGACTATGCGAGCTTCGTTCGAAACCGCCCCACGGCCAGGCCAAAGAGCGCGAACGCCATGATCACCAGGATGACCAGGTTCGACTGAAAGTCGAGAATGCTGGCGCCGCGCTGAATGATCGCGCGCATGAGTTCGATATAATAAGTCGCCGGCAGCACGGTGCTGATGGCGTAGAAAATCGCCGGCATCGTCTCACGCGGGAAAATGAAACCCGAGAAAAACACCGATGGGAGAATGAAGACCATAGACATTTGCAGCGCCTGGATTTGATTCTGGGCGCGCGTGGAAATGAGTAGTCCCAGGCTCAACAGCGCGAAGACATAAAACAACGTCGCGAGCATGAGCGCGCCCACGTCGCCCGCGATCGGCACGTCGAACACCCAGCGCATGATCGTGAACAGTCCGGCGGCCATCAGCATTCCAATGATCAGGTAAGGCGTGAGTTTGCCAAGCATCAAACCCCAGCGCGACAGCGGGCTGACGAGCAGTTGCTCCAGTGTCCCGCGCTCGCGTTCGCGCACGATGGACATCGCCGTGGCAAAGACCGTCGCGATTTGCAGCACGATGCCGATGACGCCGGGCACAAAAAAGTTCGGGCTGCGCATCTCCGGGTTGTAGAGAATTTGCGGGCGCACTTCGACCGGCAGATCACGCAAGTTGGTTTGCGAGGCCAGATGCAACAGCGCATTGCGCAAGCCGACATTGAGCGACGTGTTCAACGCCGATGATGCAATCGTGGAGTTTGAGCCGTCAATCAGCACCTGGATGCGCGCGGTGCGCCCGGCGCGAAGATCGCGCGTGAAGCCCGGCGGAATCTGGATTCCGACGTAAGCCTTGCCGCGCCGGATGAGGTTCGACAGTTCAGTAATGCTCCGCGCTTCACCGACGACACGAAACGTCTGCGTATTCTCAAACTGATCAATGAGCTGCCGGCTTTCGCTCGTGCGGTCCTCGTCGAACACCAGCGTGGTGATGTGTTTTACGTTCGTATCGAGCGCATACCCGAACGCGATCATCTCCACGATGGGCGGGAACAACATGAAAAACAGCGTGAGCGGATCGCGCAGAACGACCAAGAATTCCTTATAGAGAACGGCGGTGAAGCCGCGGAAGGGTGTTTTCATGACTTAATCGTCCTCCTCCTCGTCCTCGTAATCGAAATCGTTTCGCCCAATTGAGGACGAGGACGAGGAGGGGAAGAGTTCATTCGCCATTCCTCTCGTTGGTGAGCGCCA
>CAZNOE010001067.1:0-2213 GCA_964574525.1 uncultured Bifidobacteriaceae bacterium | reverse complement strand
TTCACCGGGCAGGAAAAAACTTCGCCGTCGGGAATGTTGCGGTCGCCCTTGCACATTTTCGCGCCGATGCCTTTGATGCTGAAGGTGAGGTCCGTGCCCGGCGCTTTGAGATGGACGCGGTCGGCGCGCTTCATCCGGCGTTCGAGCGGAATCATGGCGCGGGCCATGCGCGCGTAATCCATCGTGCAGACGTCGAAGTAGAGGTTCTCGAACGCCTCGGTGCTCATGCCGGCGCTCTGGGCCATGCTGGGCGATGGCCAGCGCAATACGCACCAGCGCGTCTTGCTCACGCGATAATTCAACACGGGCCGCGTGATGCGGGAGTACAGCGCCATGCGGTCGGACGGCACATCGGAATTCTCGCTGATGTTGGGCGAGCCGCGCAGGGCGATGTAGGTCTGCACTTTTTTCATGCGGGCCAGTTCGAGATCGCGGATGAGCGAGGCGTGTTTGTCGTTCGTGCCGCGCAGGAGTTCGCGGGAAACGCGGTTGTGGCGGACTTCCACCAGCGGTTCGCCGCCGGCGGCACGCACGGCGCGGATGAGTTCCACGGAGAATTCGTCCGGGACTTCGATCATGTCGAGCAGCACGCGGTCGCCCTTTTTAACTTTGGTGGAGTAATTGACTAGGAGTCTGGCCAGTTTGGTGTAACGCGGATCGGTCATATTTCTGCGCGAGGCTAATGAAGAATCAGATTTTGTCGAGAAGTGAACCCTCACCCCGGCCCTCTCCCATCGGATGGGAGAGGGCCGGGGTGAGAATTCCCCGAAACGATTCGTGCCTTGACCCCCTGAACCGAAAGCGCCGGCAAGCCGCGCGCACTCCAAACGCTTCGCGACTTGAGAGGCCGTCCGAACACGCGGAGCGTTTGGAGTGCGTGGAGCTTGCTCCCGCTTTTGCACGTGGGTTCATGGGGTGCGGTTTTGTTCCGGCTTGTTCCGGCGCGGGAATGTGGTAAATACCTTTCGTGAAATTGATGTTCCCCGCCGGCCTGGCGGTATTGATGTTCGCCCTGAGCGTGCCGGCCCAAACGACGGTCTTCACCTATCAAGGCAGTTTGCAATCCAATGGCAGCCCGGCCAACGGGACCTACGACCTGCAGTTCACGCTGCATGACGCAGCGACTTTGGGCAGTCAGCTCGGAGCGGTCACCAACGCGCCGACGGCTGTGACCAATGGCTTGTTCACGGTGACGCTGGACTTCGGGGCCGCGGTTTTCAATGGGAGCGCCCGATGGCTGCAAATCGGCGTCCGGACCAACGGCGACACCAATCAATACACGGCACTTTTGCCGCGGCAACAGTTGACCTCGACGCCTTACGCCATCCGCGCTCTGAACGCCGGCAGCGCGTCCAATCTCCTCGGCACGTTGCCGGCCACGAGCCTGACCGGCACGTTACCCGACGCGCTGTTGTCCGCCAACGTGGCGCGGCTTGATACCAACGCGTTCTTCCTCGGAAACGTTACGGCCGTCCAGTTCAACGGCAGCGGCGCGGGGCTGTCCAGTGTGCCAGCCACCAATCTTACAGGTACGTTGCCTGACGCACGGCTCTCAACGAACGTGGCGTTGCTCAACACATCGGCGAATTTTTCGGGGAACGTGTCTGCTCCGTTTCTCAGCGGCAACGGCACCGGGCTGACGAATGTGCCGGGCAGAATCTTCGAGGTCATCCCGACCGCCGCCAACATTCAAGCTCTGGCCAACACCGGTTATCTCGCCACGAACAATACCTCCTCGGTCGTAGTGACCTTGCCCCTCACGGCGAACGTTCGTGTCGGCGAAACGGTTCGGGTGTCTGCCAGCGGTGCGGGCGGTTGGATTCTCGCGCAGAACGCCAATCAGGTCATTCTCGCCGGCAACCTGCTTGGGCCGATTGGTGTTAACTGGGCGACGAACGCCACTAGCCAAACCTGGAAGTCCATCGCCTCGTCCGCCGATGGGAAAAGAATGGTCGCCGCCGCGGCCACCGGCATCTACGCCTCGGCTGACTACGGTGCGACATGGGGGCTGCAAGCCGGCTCCCCCAGCGCGATATCTGTCGCTTGCTCAGGCGATGGCTCCAAGCTCGTGGCCGTAGTGAATGGTACGTTCATTTATACTTGGTCGGACTCCAGCCCGACTTGGACACCGCGGTTGGGCAACGCGAACTGGTCGGCAGTTGCCTCTTCCTTGGACGGTTCCAAGCTCGTGGCGACAATCAAGCCTGGTCAGA
>CAZNOE010001066.1:0-2222 GCA_964574525.1 uncultured Bifidobacteriaceae bacterium | reverse complement strand
GCGGGCGGTTTGAAAGATGATGTTGCGTCCGGCCTTCAACGCCGGTTGAGCCTTGGCGATGGCGTCCTCGATGGCGGCGGCGCTCGTCTGCCGGCGCGCGAGACGCAAGGTGTCGCAAGGGATCTCCACGAATCCCTCCGGCACCGCCTGCGCGATTTGCCGGTCCGTCACGGGCGAGCAACTGCCCGAAACAGTGATGACCTGCGACGCCGCGAGCGCTCGCTGCGTTTCCACCACTGGCAATCCCCCGAGCCAGCCGATTTCCCGCCAGCGCGCCACCAAGGCGTACTCGATGCCGCTGGAGCCTGCCACGAAGAGCGAATTGCCTTTGGATGCGGCCGAGCAAATCAGGCGACCAATCACCGGGAGTTGGGATTCGCCCGTCGTGTCAAACACCACAACCGGCGGCGTGCCGTTCTTCGTGGCGATGAAGTCGGCCAACTTGCTGCCGGCGTCGGCCTGCTGCAGCTTCAGCACATCCATCAATTCCAGCGGCAGGGTGGTTTGCCGGGCCAGATGCAACCGGAGATCCGCCTCGTTCATCGGCGTCACCGGGTGCCGGCTCATGGTGGGATGCCGATCGAGTCGGAACAGCGCCGAATCCAGACCCGACCGCGCGAACAGATTGCCGAACGCGACGTACCGCCCGAGCACAGGCGCGCCGACGACCAGCGGCGTCACGGTGTTACCGAACACGCGGCGGCCCAACTCAATGGCTTTGCCGATCGAACCTACCGTTGGCGAAGAATCAAACGTCGAGCACGTCTTGTAATGAACAATCGGTGCGCGGCTGGCTTTGAGCGCCTTGAAAGCGGGCGGTAGTTCTCGCCCCATTTGTTTGGGCGACATGGCGCGCGATCCTCCGGCGATGCCGAAGGCGCGCAGTCCGGGAAAATTCGCGAGTTGCTTTCGGGTGGGTGGCTTGAGAAACAACACCGTCTCCAAGCCGGTGCACGCAAGCGATTCCATCACGTCCGTTGAGCCGGTGAAATCGTCGCCGTAATAAGCAAGAAGAAGCGAGTGGGCTGACTTGGCTTTCATGTTCGCAACTTTCCAAACTTGGCGAGCGTGGCGCTGAGTTCCGGATGGCCAACAGCGTAATCCGCGAGCGGAATGCGTTTCACGGCAGCTTCCCATGCTTGTTGCAGCGCGCGCAGGCCGGCCGCCGGCCCCATCGGGTGCGCCAGAATGCCGCCGCCGGCGAGATACATCACGTCGAGCGTGCCGGTCTGGTGGTAGGTCGCCGGCGCCTGGCCGCCCCACTGGCCGGAACTCACCACCGGCATCGCCGTGTCGTCGGGCCGGAACATCGGAGACAGACAGGCTTTGATGCTGCGGATGACAGAATCGTCCGGCTCCCAGAACTTGTTTTGGAGTCCGTTGACATGAAGCTGGTCGGCGCCCGCCAACCGCCACAATTTCTGCCACGCCGGATACTCGACGCCGAGCAGCGGATGCCGCGTGTAAAGCCCCCAGCCGTTGCGATGGCCGTGAATTGGCAAGCGACAATGTTTTCGGAATTCCGCCAGAGTCGCCAGGCCAACACTGTGAATGCTGACCATCACGCAAGTCCCGCCTGCCGCCAACACGGTGTCGTGATGGCGCCGCATCGCATCGGGGTCGTCCGTGACGTTGAACGCGTACATCACTTTCTTGCCCGTCCGGTTCGCAAGATCGTTGATGACCGGCATGACGGTGGCCACCCGTTCGTCAAACGGCGAGTGCGGCGAGTCCGCTTGAAGCTCGTCGTCCTTGATGAAATCAATGCCCGCTTCTCCGAGCGTGCGCACCAACTCCGCCGTTTGCGCCGGTGTCAAGCCGACGCTCGGTTTCACGATGGTTCCGATGATTGGCCGCCCCTGAACTCCGGCAAGCGTGCGCGTGCCTGCGATGCTGAACTGCGGTCCGGGATACCGCTCCGCAAACGCCGCGGGCAATTCGACATCGAGAAGTTTGATGCCGGAAAGTTCCGCGAGTTCGTAAAGGTTGCCGCAGATCGTCGCTAGGAGCGTCGGCAGGTTCGGTCCGATGTTGTCGAAGGGAAACTCAACGGTGACTTCTGCGCGCTGATATTCTGCCGCGCCCGAGTGATTCTTCGGCAGGCGTGAACCGGGCAGGCTGGGAGTCCCCGCCGATTCTAGGCGCTTGATACCAGTGACCCGCGCGCGGGAGCGGGCCTTCAACTCCTCCGTTTCACCGGGCACGGAGACAAACGTGCCGGA
>CAZNOE010001065.1:0-2223 GCA_964574525.1 uncultured Bifidobacteriaceae bacterium | reverse complement strand
CTCATGGCCGACATCCAACGCGCGCGCCAGCTTCGCAAAGACGAAACGTGGGCTGAAAGACTGATGTGGCGCTGGTTGCGTGACCGCCGTTTCAGCAAATACAAATTCCGCCGCCAATATCCGGAAGGGATTTACTACCTGGATTTCTTTTGCGAGGCAGCGCGGTTGTCCGTCGAACTGGATGGATTCGGTCACGGTCATCCTGACCAGCAACGTCACGATGCGGAACGCAAAGCGTTCCTGACTTCGCGTGGCATCAAGGAACTGCGCTTTTGGAATTCCAGTTTGCGGCGCAACGCGCAGAGTATTCGCGGCACAATTTTTCGCGAGTTACAGGAACGTGCGCCGCATTCGCTGCCGCATTACACACAGCCGATGGATTCGCGGAAGAAGAAGTTAGATTAAATGCTCGCCCTCACCCCGACCCTCTCCCCCGGGGAGAGGGAGAATCCTTCGCCCCGCTTGTTGAAATGTCGTGCGGCTGGACTTGCCGGACAGTCATTCGCCAAACCAGAGACGGACAACGGCTGTTCCTTCTCCTCGGGGGAGAAGGTTAGGATGAGGGCGAGCGTCACAACCATCTTCATCCCGTGTCCGTGTCGGATGGATTCGCGGAAGAAGAAGTTAGATTAAACGCTCGCCCTCACCCCGGCCCTCTCCCCCGGGGAGAAGAAGAATCCTTCGCCCCGCTTTTTGAAATATCGTGCGGCTGGATTTGCCGGACAGGTATTCGCAAGACCAGAGAGGGACAACGCTGATGCGCTTTTCATTTCAGCAGCTCTGAATGTTGTTTCAGCCACCGCTCGGCAGTTTCGTAGCCCGGGCAGACGCGCTCGACTTCACGCCAGAACCGCGACGAGTGGTTCATTTCCCGAAGGTGCATCAGTTCGTGCAGAATGATGTAGTCCTGAACATGGAGCGGTGACTGAATCAGCCGCCAGTTCAACGAAATGGTGCCTCGCCGCGAGCAGCTACCCCAGCGCGACCTTTGATTGCGCACGGTGATTCGACACACCGAGAGTTGATGCGCCTTGGTGAATTCCAGAACTCTGCGCGGCAATTCCTTTGCGGCCAATCTCCACAAATGTCTTTCAACGGCGGGACGCAGATTGGCAGCCGGGTCCGCGACGCTTACAACCTGGTTGCCGAAACGAATCACGCCGCTCTCGCCGTTGACGCCGGCTTCGATTCTCGCGGGTTCTCCGCGAAACAGAATCTCGTTGCCGATCAGCCATTGCTTCGGCAGGGAAGGATGGGCGGAGAACCGCTTCAGTTCCCGTTCAAGCCAGCCTCGGTTGCGCTCCGCAAACCGTCGAGCCTCTGCCAACGAGCCACCACGCGGGATCGTTACCCACGCCGACCCGTCCCGACGTAACCGGAGCACATACCGGCGCGCGCGCGGATTGCGGATCAGGGACATTGCGATTTGTTGTCCGCCCACCACCAGGAACTCATCAGTCGAGTTCCGTTGGGGGTTCAGAATGAATTCAAACTGCACCGGCCCAGTAAAGGGAAGTTGAGTTGCCCTGGCGACCAAATTTCCCGGCCTTTTTCGCGTCCCGTCCAGTCCCGTCTAACCGGGAGGGGGTGAGTTGTCGCGATGGCTTCGGCGAGCGCGAGTTTTTACAAAAGGCGCCGCCCAAAGATGTGAACGGCCCGGTTCGCTGCGGACCCGGTTGCTCTCGGAAGAGTGTTCCGTCACCGCCGCAGTCGCATAACGTGACTCAGTGTAACTCTTTGACTTTCAAATTGCGGAATTCTATCCGGTAACCTTCCCCTTCCAAGCCGAGGTAACCCTTTGGCAAACCACAATCCTCAAATTGACAGGTAACCGCGCCATTGACCCAAAGTGTCAGGACCTTTCCGATCGCGGTTATTTCCAGCGTGTTCCATTCGCCCGCGGGCTTCACTCGCATGTCGGTTACCTGCTTGCTCAAATTGAACGATTTCTTTTTGTCGTCACTTCCCAGCGTTTGGCCAAACAGGAAGCCGTCCTTGGCGTCGCCGAATTGAGCCTGATGCCAGATCGCGCCGTCCTTTGAATTGCGGACGTAGGCCCCGCTGTTGTAGCCCGTCTTGCCCTCGATTTTGGTGTAACAGAACTCGACATGAAAAACAGCGTCGCCGATTTCCTTGTCGAACAGAAGCATGTCATGACCGCCGTCCCCGTCGCATATCAAAACCTTCTTTTCGGCATCCACGTGCCACTGTGCCCGGCCGAGT
>CAZNOE010001064.1:0-2224 GCA_964574525.1 uncultured Bifidobacteriaceae bacterium | reverse complement strand
GCAACTCCGGGCGTCGCGCCTCCCACTGCTGGCGATTGGTGATGCCGTCGAGGAATTTCGCATCGAGGCGAACGGCTTCCTGCTTGAGGAAGTCCTGGATCATCAATTGTGCGGCGCTGTTTGTGTTGGTCGGCTGGGCGGCGAAAAGCGGCGACGCCAGCAGAAGCGTCGAGGCGAAGCAGATGAGCGTTTTCATACGTTTGGGTCGCCAGGGAATTGACTGTTCAACGTCCCATCTAAATTCATCCGTTCAACCAGCAACCAAACCAATTGTGACTATCCCTTCACTTGAGGTTCACTTGGCTGTCACTCGACTTCCATGTTGTTTATGTGGTTCGCTTCGGCTCTGCCGCAGCCAGGTCATTTGCCCAAGGCTTTCTCTCGTCCCGCAGACACCTTGTCCGCCGGCAGCGATCCGATTCGTTTCGTGCCAACCGCCAACTCATCGATCCAGAGCTTCTGTGCGTGTGGCAGCAGGCCCGGCCCGAAGTAGGGAGTCAGCAGAAACTGGTTGAACTTCATGGCCGGGAAGTCGGTGGAGCGCAAGATCACGTCCATATGCTCGATCACGAGCTTTCCATCAAACCAGCCACGCACGATGCCGTCCCGGTTTGGCCGGTCGTTTTGCACGTCCAGCGTGTTGAGTTTGAAGAACGCCTCAATGCAGTGCCACTTGTCGTCCATGAAAAGTGCTTCCGGGCTGTCATAGAGCTTCCCGTTGAAGCCGCCTTTCAGCGGCCCTTGGGTCAGGCCGTGAGGCGTCTTCTCGTTCTGGATGTCCGTGGCCGCGAGGCGCAGCTTGCCGTTCACCGGCTCGACGTAAAGCGTGAGGTGGCTGGCCGCCGGCCCATGCCACTTCGAATTCTCGGTGGTGAGGAAGTGCAGGAGATGCGGATGATAGTTTCTGGCGGTCCACCCCCAGCCCTTCGAGAGTTTGAGGTAGAAGCGGAGGCAGACCGCGTCGGTGGGTTCAAACGAATGCCGGATGCCTGACGAGCCTGATACCTTCGAGTCAGCCCCGAGCCACTCATACTCGATACAGCCCTGGCCGGCCCAAGGGTCGCCGACAATCCTAAACTCGGTCCCGTCGTACCAATTACGCTTGGTGATATCCGCATCGTCGAAACTCTCACTGAAAAGCACACCCGCTCGCACCGCAGGGCCTGCGAATGCGCAGGCGGCGATCACCAGACCGATGCCAGGCACCAATGTTTTAGTCATGCGCATCTCGTCTCGAAAGGGCAACGACCCAAGCTCAGCGACCCGGCCCACGAGGGGGCACGCTTGCAACCACAGCGCGATGGCCGGGCAACATGACGTTCGACACCCTAATCACGCTCCGCGCTCTGCACAAGCCCGACGCCGCGCTGGAAAAAATCGTCAACGCCATCCTGCCCCCGCCCAAACCCCGGCCGCCAGCGTTGGTGCTGCCGCTGCCCCGGCCCTTGCCGAGGGCCAAGGTGGCGCCGGACCAACCGCGGCTCAAGCTGGCCTGGATGTGCATCTGTAGCGCATGGAGGCCTTGCGCTTCTTGCGGTCAAATGCGCCGAGGTGCTCATGGTAGTGCTTAACCGAATCGAGCACTAAATAGTCAGTGATGTGCTCCATACAATGCCCATGACGACACTCGCACACCAGTCTTTCTTTGGGGCATCGGATCCCGCGAAATACCTGGGACAATGCACTCCCTTTCGTTTATGCTCGCTCCATGAAAGTTTCATCGCTCCGCTCTGGCAGCGCGGTGTTTCTGCTGGCCAGCCTGTTGCAGGTAACCGCTGCGGAATCGCCGCCCGATAAGATTCTGCTCAAGGACTACAAGCCACGCTCGATCTTCAAAATCCCGGAAACGCGCGTGGAGAAAGCACGCTATCCTGTCATCGATGTGCATTCACACGACTACGGATCGACTGCCGCCGACGCCGATCGCTGGGTGAACACGATGGATGCGGTTGGCGTGGAGAAGACGATCATTCTGTCCGGCAGCACGGGCGCAAGATTCGATGCCGCCATTACGCGATACGGAAAACATCCCAAGCGTTTCACCGTCTGGTGCGGCATCGATTTCAGGGGCTTGCATCAACCCGGCTTTGGCGCGGCGGCAGTTGCGGAATTGGAGCGTTGTCACAAAGCTGGCGCGAAGGGCGTCGGCGAACTCGGTGATAAAGGCCGCCGGCGAACAGCAACCGGAAGTGGAACATGACTTTGTGAGCCAAAACAGCGATGC
>CAZNOE010001063.1:0-2225 GCA_964574525.1 uncultured Bifidobacteriaceae bacterium | reverse complement strand
CGAAGTTCAACAAGCCCATCGCCCGCGATGCGGCCAGCCGCAGCAAGCGCGGCAGGTCGCGCAAGCCGGTGACGTTTGCCAGGTCGCGCACGTCCCTTTCGAGAATGGTTGTGATGTAAGAACCGAACCACGCCCGCCGCCGCGCCCCATCCGTCCGCGTCAGCACTTCAGGATAGCCGCCGGTGGCAATGCGCTCCGCCAGCGCGGGCCAACTCGTGTCGCGGAATGCGCCCGGCTTGAACTCTCGCGCGAAACATGCGTCCACAAAACCTTCGCGGCGTCCGGCGATTTCTCCCTGCGAGAACGGCCAGAGCGTCAGCACTTCCATGCGCCCAGCCAGCGATTCCGACAGCTTGGGCAGCACGAGCGCCTGCGCCGAACCAGTGAGAAGAAAACGGCCCGGCTTCCGTTTCGCGTCCACGCTCCGCTTGATGGCGCGAAACAGCTCCGGCACACGCTGCACTTCGTCGAGAATGACGCGCTCCGGCAGTCCGGTGACAAATCCATCCGGGTCGCTTTGCGCTGCGGCCAGTGTTGCTGCGTCGTCCAGCGTGAAGTAATCCGCGTCGTGGCCCTCGTCGCGCAGCGCCTGGGCGAGCGTGGACTTGCCCGACTGCCGCGGCCCTTGCAGATACACCACCGGCGTGTCCCGCAACGCGGCCAGGATTTGAGGCGTGAGATTCCGCCGTTTCATGGCGGATATTCAACCAGACAGTGGTGGATTTTCAACCACCAATTGGGACTGCATCAACCGCCGCTATGCCTGTCATCTGAAAATCCTCGGCGAGTCCCGACACGTCGGGAGCGCGCTGCGGAACGACGCGGCGGCGAAGGCGTTGCTGCGCTGGGCGGCGACAGAGCGCGAGACGTGGCTGGAGGCGGTGATGAACCCCGAAAGCTTTCGGGGCTGCTGCCGGGCAGGATTCTGCCGTCGGATTATCTGGGGCAATCCCGAAACCGTTCGGGATGGCGGCGGCGGGTGGAAGTGCTCCGGGACGCCAGCCGGCAACTGCGCACGTTCAAACCCGAATAGCCCTGTGCAAACCTTTGTTGCATATGCAACAAAAGTTCGTCATGGGCGCGGGCGGGAACGGATGGGCCGCAACCGCGTTGTGGCTGGCGGCGAAACGCGGCGAATTTGGCGTTGATGCGGTGGCGGCACAGGCGCATAATCGCGCCAGTTCAGAAACCTATGAAAACCTTACGCCACAAATTCGGCGGGTTTGTAAAAGTGGCCTCAATTGCGGGGATCCTCGCTCCACTTCTGTTGCTTGTGACCAGCTGCGAAACGCCTCAAGATACCGCTTTGCTATCAGGCGTGCTTGGTGTTGCCTCCGTCAGCCCAGCGGCGACTGCTGCCCAATCAGCAGCATTGCAGGTCGCTTCCGCAACGGCCATGGAAAGCGCCAAGATGCAGAACCAAGTCCAGGCTTCGGAAGCTGGACGAAGCCAAGTGAATGTGAATATTGCAAATTCGACCGCGCCAGCGATTGGTAGCGGATACTCAAACAATAATTCTGCACCGGACGCGACGTATGAGCAAAAATGCTTAAAATGTCACGGTCTTGATGGCAGCGGCGGAACAATAATGGGCAAGAAGCTCGGAGTCCGCGATTTGAGACGAGTTCTCGGCTTTGTGACGGACGAGCAAGTGCGGTCCGCAATCAAGAACGGCGTAAAGGACGACAGAGGGATGACTTTAATGAAGGCGTATGGTGAACTCAGTGACCCCACAATTTCGGCCCTTGTTTCTTATATGCGTGAGCGATTCAATGGAGGTGCTTCTCGACAAGGCTCTCCTTCGGTAACTCCGAATGTTGCGACTTCGATCCAATCGGGTTCTGTCTCTGTAACGGGCGCAACCTGACGATTGTGAGGTTTTCGTAGATGGGTCTTTTGTTGGAAATGCGCCAGCAAAGCTGAAACTTTCAGAGAGTGTCCACGTCATCGAGGTTAGGAAGACGGGATTCAAAGACTACAAAAAGGAAATTAAAGTTTCCGAAGGCTCAGAACTGAACATTCGAGCCGTGCTGGAGAAGAATTGAATCTGCTGCGGTTGCGCGAGGCTATTTTCTTTCGGGCTTTCAGCCCTTTCAATTTGCAGCCCACTCACGTCGGCTGCTACAGGTTGAAAAGTTCCTCCACCTTCGCCTTCACGGCTTCATCCATCTTGATGAGCGGCGGCCAGGGGCGTTTGAAGCCTTCGCCCGGAATTTTCTTCGTCG
>CAZNOE010001062.1:0-2226 GCA_964574525.1 uncultured Bifidobacteriaceae bacterium | reverse complement strand
TGGCGGCATCGGGTCAAACCTCTCAAAAGCTCCTGACCGAATGCATGAAGCACCCGTTCATTCGTCGTGGTCTGCCGAAAACGACGGGCCGCGAGGAATTCGGCGAGCCGTTTGTAAGCCGGCTGCTCGCTCGGGCGCGTGGCTTGCATTTATCGAAAGCCGACATCGTGACGACAGTGACTGAGTTCACCGCCGCAAGCATTGCAAATGCTTACCGGCGCTTCGTTCTTCCCAAACTTAAGGCCAGCCAACTGAACAAGCTGCAAGTCATCCTTGGCGGCGGCGGCACGAAGAACCCCACTTTGGTTCGCCTGTTGTTCGAGCACATTGGCTTGGGAAAACTCTGCACGCACGAGGATTTCGGCATGAATAGTTCCGCCAAAGAGCCGCTGGCGTTTGCAATCCTTGCGCACGAAACGCTGCTGGGCAAACCGAGCAACGTGCCGAGCGCCACTGGCGCGGGCAGACCAGTGGTTTTGGGGAAAATTATCCCGGGCCGCTTGCACGCGGCTGGCAGCGACATTTAACTTCATGAAGAAGGGGCAAAAGCTTTTATGCGGTGTCTTGTTGACCCTGCTGGTTCTTTCGGGATGCGGAGAGAAAACCAGGTCGCTCGATCAAGGTTTGGTCAGATTCATAAAAGCAAAGCGGACCCAGATGAAAGCATTGGCGCGATCGAACGGAGGCAGAATGCCGGCAAAGGCCAACCAGCTCTTTGACGCGATGCTTGTGGATGACTGGTCCACAGCTACCAACTTGTTCACGCAACTCCAGAAGGCACGGTCTGGCCCGCCCACTCGGTCGTCGGTCTTTCAACGAGCATCGGATTGGGTATTGGAGCGTCTTCAGAAGATCGGCCTTTACACACAAAGAATCCCCCCACTGTATGGCGCCGCGTGGCAGCCGCTGGCGGAGGCGTACTGGGCGTACAGTTTGCACAAGACATGGCACAAGCCGTTTCTGGGAATGGTTGTCGGAGACACCATCGCGGCGATACCGAGTAACAGCATCTACTTCGGCGGCACCGATCCGGGACGCTTCGCCGTGTCGGCTGCGATTGATTCACAGATTCACGGACGCCCGTTTTTTGTTTTGAGCCAGAACCAGTTGGTGGATGCGTCGTACCTAGATTACTTGCGGGTAATGTACACAAACCACATTTACGTGCCGACGCCAGACGTCGCCCAGCAAGCGTTCCAGAGCTATTTGACGGACGCGCAGCGCCGATTTCAATCGAGCCAACTAAAAAAAGGCGAGAACGTTCAGACGGTCAGTGGCCGGGTTCAGGTCAGTGGACAGGTCGCCGTGATGGAAATCAATGCGCTGCTTGTCAAAACCATTTTCGAGAAGAACCCCAAGCGCGAAATCTACATCGAGCAGAGCTGGCCACTAGAATGGACCTACCCGCATCTCATTCCACGCGGACCAATTTTCAAAATCAACCGCGAACCGATGGAGCGATTATCCGAGGATGCCGTGCAAGCTGATCGGGCATATTGGTCGAACTCATGCGCGAGATTGGTTGGCAATTGGATCAGGCCGGAAACAACTCTGGGGGAAGTTTGTGAGTTCGCAGAGCGGGTTTACGCGCGGAACGACCTAACGGGATTCTCGGGCGATCCCGAATACCTTCGCGACAAAGCTGCGCAGGAGTACTTTTCCAAACTCCGCTATGCTGTTGCTGATGTTTACCTGTGGCGTTGCAGCGAAGCCAAGGACGTGGCGGAAAAGGAGCGAATGTTGGTTGAAACCATGCTCGCGTTTCAGCAGGCATTCGCACTCGGGCCGGGCAATTATGAGGTGGTGAATGATTTCAGCGTGATGTTGGCGGAGATGCAGCGCTTTAACGACGCAGACCGAGTTGTTGAGGTCTCATCAACGATTTCGCCGACAAACGCCTCTCTGAAGTCATTGTTGCGGGGAATGAAAGCCAAAAGGCAACCATCTCCTTGAAATCGCCCGGTGTGACTTTGAACCCCGTGAAATTCATTGAGTAGACCTGGTTTTATTTTCACAATTGCCCAAGTCAGAAATTCCGAGTTTTCAATATGGCAACTTTGCAAATCAAACCCGCCGGCAAATGCGCCTACGACCTGATCGCGCTCGGCGAAATCATGCTCCGCCTAGATCCGGGAGAAGGCCGCGTCCGCACCGCGCGTGAGTTCAAGGTATGGGAAGGCGGCGGCGAATACAACGTCGCGCGCGGATTGCGCCGGTGTTTCGGAT
>CAZNOE010001061.1:0-2234 GCA_964574525.1 uncultured Bifidobacteriaceae bacterium | reverse complement strand
TCTTATTAAAATATGTTGAATCGAAAAGACATACGAGCGGCAGGTCTCGTCGCCGAATCGGCCTCCAACGGGAAGAGAGGTGCGTTGGCACGGCGTCGTTTCGTGCTGCCGAGCGCGAAACGGAAAAACCGGACTGAGCTTGAAGCAGGAGCCAAGACCAATGGGCACTCGAAGGTTGATTCCAAGGCCAATCCCAAATCCGCCTCCAGCCCAAATCCTGCCCCGCCGGGAACAAACGCCCCGGGCAACCCGTTGGATTTGACCGAGACGATCAAAACCTTGCTCCACCTGGCGCAAGAGCACGGTTACGTTACGTACGACGATATCAACGACGTTCTGCCGGACGGGCTTGATCCCGATGATCTGGACGAACTTTTCACCAAGTTGCGCAGTCTTGACGTCGAGATCATTGACCAGGCGGAAGCCGAGCGCACGAAGCAACCCGAACCTGAAGAACCAGACGATTCGCGCCTCGAAGTGCTGGACGATCCGGTGCGGATGTACATGAACCAGATGGGCAAGGTGCCGCTGCTGACCCGCGAACAGGAAGTCGAGATTTGCAAGCGCATAGAGGAGGCTGAACTGGAGATGAAGCATATTGTTTACGGCCTCGGCTTCACCGCCAAGGAACACATTGCCATCGCCGAGAAGTTGCTTTCCGAACCGCCGAAGGAACGTTTTGACCGTGTTGTTGTGGACAAGAAAATTGCCAATCGCGAAGGCCATTTGCGCGACTTGCGCACGCTCATCAAGCGTGTCCGCACCTCGGACCAGAAGGTGGATGAAAAGTATGCCTCCTGGCAGAAGGCCCTGCAAAAGGGACGGAAGGAAAAGCTTGCCCGCGAATTCAAAAAGCTCGGCCTCAGGCTGCAGGATGTCTTCCCCAAATTCGCCTACAAGCAGAAGGTCATCGAGGAAATGATCGTGGTGGCCGGCAACGTCCACGAGAAATTCCAGGCAAGCTGGCGGCATATTCAGGAACTGGAACGTCTGCGCACCTCCGCCGAGCGCCGCACAACCATTGATGCCGAGTCCGCAAAGATTCGGACGCTCGAACAGTTCGTCCGGCTGACGCGCGAAGAATTCTTCAAGTCTTTCGCCAGCCTGAAAGCCGCGGCGGACCGCGCCCATCGGGCCAAGACCCACATGGCCGAGGCGAACCTGCGCCTCGTCGTTTCGGTCGCCAAGAAATACACCAACCGCGGCCAGTCCTTCCTCGATTTGATTCAGGAAGGCAACATCGGCTTGATGAAGGGCGTTGAGAAGTTCGAGTATCGCCGTGGCTACAAGTTCTCCACCTACGCCATCTGGTGGATTCGCCAGGCCATCACGCGTTCAATTGCCGATCAAGCGCGCACCATCCGCATTCCGGTGCACATGATCGAGATCATGAACAAACTCTGGCGCGCGCAAAAGCAGCTCACCCAGGAATTGGGCCGCGAGCCGACGCCCGAAGAACTCGCCGACGAGATGCACATGCCGGTCAGCCGCATCAACTCGTTGCTCAAGATGGCCCAACAGCCCGTGTCGTTGCACGCGCCTGTGGGCGATGACGGCGACGTGAGCGTCGGTGATTTCATCGAAGATAAATCCGCCGAGAATCCGTCGGACGTGACCAGCTACAGCTTGCTCAAGGAGAAACTGGGCGACGTGCTGACCACGCTTACGGAACGCGAACGCAAGATTCTCGAAATGCGTTTCGGCCTGGTGGACGGCTACGAGCGCACGCTTGAAGAAATCGGCAAGATGTATAACGTGACGCGGGAACGCATTCGCCAGATCGAAGCCAAGGCGTTGCGCAAGTTGCGACACCCTACGCGTGTTCGCCATCTGCAAGGTTTCCTCGATACTGAGGAAGCGGCTGCGTAAAGCACCGGCACATCACAAATTCAAACGGCCGAACGGGCAAGCGCCAGTTCGGCCGTTGTGCTTTTTCAGTTTGTTGCTTTGCATGGCCATATTGTGCTGCCGGCATCTTGCCGGCATTCCGCGATCCGATTTCTGCCGGCAAGATGCCGGCAGCACCCTGTTGTGTGACCTTTCGCCAATTGCCTATTCCCCTGCCCGGCCAGATTTGCTACAGTGAGCGCATGAACACCTCCATGGTGCGCCAGCCCATCATCACCCATCTTTCAGCGCTGGTCGCGTCGGTTGCTTTTCTTCTCGCCGGTTGCTCGACGACGAAGAAAGTGGATTGGGACAGCCGCGTTGGCAGATTCACTTACGATCAGGCG
>CAZNOE010001060.1:0-2245 GCA_964574525.1 uncultured Bifidobacteriaceae bacterium | reverse complement strand
GTCGCGCCTGAAGAAAGGCGAAATCTCGAGCCGCGTGGAAAAGCCGTGAGCGGAGTGCCGGTCTCCGGGCACGGCGCGTTGGGAGTGCGTTGGTGGCATCGCGCCGGGTGGGAGACCGGCGCTCCGGTTCACGGAAAGGTCACGCGATAGAACCGTTGCGGTGCGTCTGCGCTGGAATTGGTGAACGAGAAACTTGTGGTCGTCGAAGTCGCTGTGCCGAGGGTGAGCCAGTTGGTGGCGGCGATATTGGTCTTGGCCTGCACCGTGTATGCCACGTTGCTCACCCCCTGCCAGTGGATGACGCTGGCGGAGTCAATGACGAGTTGCGGCGGGGACACCGCGACGAAATTTGTGATGGTGTAGATGATCTGGAAATCCTTCACCACGGCCATGTGTTGCATCATGCTCGCGCCGGAATCGGTGGAGAGCACGGGCGGCACGTCACTCAACGGAGCATAAACGCGCGAGTCGAACACCAATCCGTTCGCGAACGTGTGCGACGGCAGCACCACGGGCACAAGTGAGTTGGTCAGGGCGAAACTGGGCAGCACACGGTCGTAACGTTGGCTGCGGCCTAAATTCGTGTTCGTGCCTCCGTTGAGATCAGCAGGCACGCTGCTGTCGCTGAGAAAGGATGTGAAGTTCGTGATCGCGCCTTCCGTTTCCAAATAAACATTCATGTCACCTGCGACGATCAGCCAGGCGTCGGCGGGAAAATTCGTGCTGATGAGCGCTTTCAGTTCGGCCACCTCGGCCGCGCGACGCGAAATATCGCTGCTCGCATTGCTGGCCTTCAAATGGATGCTCACCACGTAGAGGTCATTTGTCCCCGGCAGATCAAGGCGCGCCCAGGCAAACCCGCGATCATTCACACCGGTGTCGTTATCCACCCACGAACCGCTGGCAATCATCGGGTAGCGGCTGATGATGCCATTCGGGATGGCGTATCCAGAATTTGTTTCGCGGAAGTAGGAGAAATTCGTGCCGAAGGTGTCGTCAACCATCGCACGAATGGCCGCCGTCGTGTTGATGCCGAAACTGTTGCTGCAATTGAACTCCTGCATGGCCACCACATCGGGTTTCAATCCTTTCAAAATGTTCAGCCCTGGCGTTTCGTAACGTTGAAAGTTGCCGGAAGTCAAGTTCGCCGCCATGACGCGGACGATAACGTTGGTCTGTGTCACCACCGGTACTTGGGCCAACAGGCCGGTCGAAAAACAGAAAGCGCCGGGAAGCATCACTCTCCCGGCGCACCGCAAAACATGTGACTTAAACCGCATGAAACAACTCGTGCTGTAATTACGCATACGGCGCGCGAAACACAAGCCGGCATTGGGAAATCCTGGCCTGGAGTCGGAACTGGACGCGCGCCTGGATTTGTCCTAGTTTTGCGCTGTGCCAAATCCGCCGAAGACCGCGGGCCAGAACAGTCCTGCCAAAGCCAGCGTGCCGTTTGAAGAAGCTTTGAAAAAACTGGAAACCATCGTGGATGCGATGGAATCCGGCGATTTGCCTCTGGAGAACCTCCTGACCAGATACGAAGACGGGATGAAGCTGGCGAAAGTCTGCCAGGAGAAATTGGCCGAGGCGGAGTTGAAGATCCAGCAGTTGGAGAAAACCGCCTCGGGCGAAATGAAATTGAAGCCGTTCGCCGCTGAAGATTAGTGATTCGTTAAATGGTTAAGTGAGTGATTGGTTCGGATGGCAGAAGTCGTTAACTTATTTAACGATTTAACCAATTTAACAAGTTACGGGAAAAAACTATGAGCCGATACCTCGACATGGTGGACGAGCCAGTACACGTCAAGAAGCTTACGCTGGAGCAACTGCATCAGTTGGCGGAGGAAATCCGTCACGAGTTGATCACGGTGCTGTCCAAGAACGGCGGTCACCTCGGCCCGAACCTCGGCGTGGTGGAGTTGACGCTGGCGTTGCACCACGTTTTCAGCACGCCCAAGGACAAGTTTGTCTGGGACGTGAGCCATCAGGCTTACGTTCACAAGCTGCTCACGGGGCGCAAGAATCGCTTTCACACCATCCGTCAGACGGACGGGTTGAACGGCTTCGCGCTCCGCACCGAAAGCCCGCACGATTGTTATGGCGCGGGGCACGCGGGCACGGCGTTGTCGGCGGCGCTGGGAATGTGCGCGGCGCGCGATCAGCGCAAGAGCGACGAAAACGTGGTGTGCATCTTCGGCGACGCGGCGCTGACGAACGGCATTTCCTACGAGGCGCTCAACAACAT
>CAZNOE010001059.1:0-2246 GCA_964574525.1 uncultured Bifidobacteriaceae bacterium | reverse complement strand
TAATCTGCTGGCAGGAAGCCACGTTGCCGCAGGCATCGGTCGCCGTCCAGGTGCGCGTGGCGACGAACGTGTTGCCGCAGGTCGCGTTGGTCGTCGTTGTGACGATGCTGATCGCGTTGGTGCCGCAGGTATCAGTGGCCGTCGGGGCCGTGAAGTCAATCACGTCGCCGCACTGATTGGTCACGTTGGCCGAACAGGTGATGGTCGGCGCCGTCGTGTCCACCGTGGCAATCGTCTGGCTGCATTGCGCCGTGTTGCCGTTTTGATCGGTTGCCTTCCAAGTGCGCGTGGCCGCAAAGGTGTTGCCGCAAAGGGCGTTGGTCACCGTGCCGACGATCTCGACGCTAGCGGTGCCGCAGGTGTCGCTGGCGGTGGGCGTATCAAAGTCAAGACTCCCGACGCCGCACTCGTTGGTCTTGCTAGCCGAGCAGGTGATCACGGGCGCCGTCGTGTCCTCGACCGTTACGGTTTTGCTGCCCGCAGTTCCATTTCCGCAGGAGTTGGTTGGCGTGACCATTACATCGCCTGAAGCGGAACCGAAATTGACGGTGATAGAAGTCGTGCCTTGGCCGGAGGCCACGGTTGCCCCGGTCGGAACGGTCCAAGCGTAGCTAGTCGCGCCGCTCACGGATGAAATCGAATAAGTCACTCCCGTCGCATTGGGACACACTGTTGTTGGCCCGGTGATGGTCCCAGCCGCGCCAGGCAGCGTGCAAACATTGATATTGTCAACCGCGAAGCTGGGCCGCGAACCGCTGCCCGAAATCTGCCGTTGCACCCAGCGCAGTTGCACAACGGATTGATTATCACATGCGCTCGGCAGTGTGAGCGTTACTGACTGACTGTTCTGGGGAGTGGTACCAGACGTTTGTGCCGTCGTACCATTCTGATAAACTCCGTCTGCCAAGCCAGAAACCGAAGTAAAATCGTCACTGGTTCCAACCCGATACTGCAAATCAACTCCGTTGATTCTCGTATTGCCGGGGGTGCCATATGGATTGCGAATTGTCATCACGTCGAATGTTACGTTGATACCGCTGAAGCCGACAGTGTTTACAGCGAGCGCAATCGCCAACTGGAGACTGCTACCTTCCAAAAAACCTATCTTTCCGTTGTAATTGTGGACGCTGGCAGTGGTCACACTGGCATCGCTGCTGGCAATCAATGATTCGTCTGCCCCACTTCCGGTGAAGTCAACGCGGAACGAGGAACCTGGAGCAGCGGCAATCTTCCAGCCCTGCCAACCCCCAGGATATGTGGTCGAGGTGTGTGCGAGCGCGGAAAAGTCCTGAGTGTATGGCATTGCTTGAGCAGCGGGATTGGTATGGGTATCGGCGTCCGTAAACTGGGTCTGCGCACTCAACCCCGATGACAAACCAGTCGAAGTCAATTGCAGTGTCGTGTTAAGAAGTTCATCACTGAACACCAGCCAACTCGTTTCAAAATTCCCGTTCTCATCCGCCACGACCGTCCACGGTTCGTACTCCGCGCCGGCGTCAGACCCGGCAATCTGCACAACGATGTTGCTCACGGTTTCGCCCGGTTGAAAGCCGTGGCCGGTGATCCACACGACCGAAAACGGCGGGTAATCTTCTTTGTCGGTTGTGACGGTGGGACCGGTGTTGTCCTGGGCGAGCGCGCTGGACGGCGCGAACGCGGCACACAGGGTCAGCAGCGCGGTGGCTACGAGGATAGCAGTCTTCGGAAGGGCGGTTCGCGGAAGGCGGCGGAGGGAGCGGGAGTTCATGGTTTTCGGAGGTTTTGATCTTCAGCGGCGGCACGAGGCGATCAGTCAATGCAACAAGCGGTCTCCTCGCCAGATTCGGAAGGTGCGGTTCATTCTAGTCCCAGAATTGGATGCGAGCGTTATCCGGCGCGGATAGTTTGTCAACGAGAACCGCAATAATCCGTAATCTTTGGCACTCGTATCCGTAAAAAAACGGACGCCCAAGGCGGTGGAGTGGTGGAGTGACGATTGAAAGCGGAGGTCTTTGCAGGCAGAAAAAAAGCGTAGGGGCCATTCTCCGACTCGGTCATCATAGAATGGGAGATTTGTTGGCAATCCGTTTCTTCGATCGTCTCTAGAAACTTCGACAAAAACCTTTTTCCCCACTCCGCCTGCCCCTAACTTGCGTCGGTGAATTTGTCTCCCGCCACAACGATTTTCCTGACCATCGAAGACATCGCCTTTGGCGGCGAGGGTGTCGGTCGCGTGGACGATTTTGTCGTGTTCGTTCCGTTCGTGC
>CAZNOE010001058.1:0-2246 GCA_964574525.1 uncultured Bifidobacteriaceae bacterium | reverse complement strand
TCCAGCATCATCAGGCCGACGTTGATGTTCGTGCTGGAAGTGGAAGGAAACGCCATCAGACTGCCATCGTCCAAGTTGATCGCGTCCGTCACGATCCGTTCGATCAGCGGGCCCCAGGTTCTTTCGTCAGGATCCGGCTGGGGCTTCATCTCGGCCGATGTGTCCACGGTGAAGCTCACGTATCTCAATCCGCCCTTTCCTTTGACGGACCACAGAGCATTGCCGGTGGGCCGGATGTCGAGGCCGCCCACGACGTCCTCAAACAGGTTTTGGGAAACCTCCTTGCGCAGGCCGTCGAACTGGCATTCGGCATCGATGAGAAACGGCGAGACAGAGACAAATACCGAACGGAAGCTGATGTGGGCTTCGCGCAGACGCCGCTCGATCTCCCGCGTCAGCCGCTGTTCGACGGCGGCGACCAGTCTGGCATCATAGACATGTGCGAGTTCGCCCGAAGTAAGTTGAGTAAGTTTCCCCGGAACAGGTGTGCCTTGGCGCGAAAGAGATGGCAGAGTGATGTACAAAAAAATCAGTCCCGCCGGAATGGCGAAAACGAGCATCACCGCCGCGACGATGACAGCGGCGATTTTCCAGCCACCACTGCGGGAGTGAACAGGCACGGCGATTGGCGTAGCGGCAGTCGGACTATTGGCGTTGGCCAAGGGCCGGTTCACCTTGCGCCAGACGCGGCGAACCACAAGGAAGTCCACCAACAGCAGCACCGCCACAATGCTCGCCAGCACAGCGAGCGCAGCTCCTGTTCGGTAATAGCCAAGGCCAACCTGGAAGGCATCCATAAGAAGATTACGCACACCAGGCACGGCAAAAAAGATCAGAAAGGCCAACAGCGCATTCAGGATGAGCAGCGGAAACAGCAATCCGTCGAACACCGCCAGCCCCAACCCGTAAAGTTTTCCCGCCGAGCGGCGGATTTGCGAAATGGCAATCCACCCGAGCGTAGTTCCAGCCAGAGCGCAGATTGCGCCAAAGACTTGCGAGAGTATCGCTACCAGAAAAATTGCGCGTCCTTGATCAAGGAACTGGTGCGGGAGTGGCCGTGGCAGGTTCGGAGTTTGAAGCGCCAAAACAATGGATTGACTCGCAGCCAGTAACGCTCCAGCTACAGCTAATACTGTGAGGGCCAAACAACACGCGCCCACGATGGCCGTACGCGAGAAGTGCGGCGCGGTGGCCGCTGATTCTATGGTTGGTTTGCGGCTTGCCGACTCGAAGGCCGCCTTGATCTCCCGGAGGTTCAGAACGATTAGTGCCCAGATGCCGAACGGCAGACCCACCAGCAAACCCGGCGGCGTGATCATGGCCAGAATGCTCGCGGCCACGGACAAGCCGTAGCTTTTCAACCGCTGCATTTTGAATGCACCGAACAGAATGACTACCCCGGCAGCCAGCAATGCGACGCACAACGGCAGGAAGAATAACAACCGCGAAGAGATGCCGGGCGGATGCGTTGTCGCCCCGGCAGAAAACGTCTGGTAAGAGAGCAAGATGGCGACGAACTCCACCAGCAGGAAAAAGACTGCGGCCAGGTCAACGATCCCAGCCACCAGCAAGCCAATCGCCGGAGCCTTCACGCGGCTTTGTGCTTCCTGCATGGCGGCGCTTTGATTTGCACTTCCGCTTTCAGAATGAGCCTCCTCACGTCGGCTGCTACCGGGTGGAGTCGCGGCAATCGTCTCCACGTCCGTTTTCAAAACGCTGGCCTGCTGGTAGCGGAGCTCCGGCTCTTTTTCAAGAGCGCGGAGCACTACATCGTCCAGCCGCACGTCCATCTGCACTTTGCGCGATGGCGGCGCGAATTTCCCCAGCGGCAACTCCCCCGTCAGCATCTCGTAGAACACCACCCCCAAGGCAAAAATATCCGCGCGATGATCCACCTCTTGCGGCTTTTCCACCTGCTCCGGCGCCATGTAATGCGGCGTGCCAATCGCTCCTTTTGTTTCGGTCAACTCGGCTTCTCCTTCACCGCCCATGATTTTGGCGATGCCGAAATCCGCGATCTTCACCCGGCCCTTCTTGTCGAGCAGGATGTTCTCCGGTTTGATGTCGCGATGCACGATGCCTTCGTCGTGCGCGAACTGGAGCGCCTCGCAAATCTGCGGAACAATCTGTAACGCTTCGCGCGGGGAAAGTCTGCCGGCCCGCTCCAACTCCCGCAGGTTCGGCCCGTCCACAAACTCCATGAGGAAGAACGGCAACCCGTTCACCTGACCGAATTCATGCACTGC
>CAZNOE010001057.1:0-2249 GCA_964574525.1 uncultured Bifidobacteriaceae bacterium | reverse complement strand
GCCGCGGTCGGCGCCCTCGCACCGACGCTCGCCGCGGTCATTCATCTCCTTGGTCTCCCGACGGCCATGGCCCAGACGCCCGGCGCCATCGAGCGGACGGTGCTCCCCGTCCGTGAGCCGCAACTCAAGCCGATCACCGAGATGGACGCGCGCAAAGCCAAAGCGCCGCCGCGCTTCGAGGTGAAGGCGCCGAAGGGCGCGCCCAACGTCGTGATCGTCCTGATCGACGACATGGGCTTCGGTCAGCCCAGCACTTTCGGTGGGCCAATCGCCATGCCGACCCTGGACCGTTTGGCGAGCGAGGGGTTGCGCTACAACAACTTCCACGTCACAGCGCTGTGCTCGCCCACCCGGGTGGCGTTGCTAACCGGCCGCAATCATCACACCAACAACGCCGGAGCAGTAATGGAGATTGCAACGGCATTTCCGGGCAATACCGGCGTGCGGCCCAACAGCGTGGCGCCGCTTGCGGAAATGTTGCGGCTGAACGGTTACAGCACGGCCGCGTTCGGCAAGTACCACGAGACCGCGCCATGGGAAGTGAGCGTGTCGGGGCCGTTCGACCGCTGGCCGACGCGCTCCGGCTTCGACAAATTCTACGGCTTCATCGGCGGCGAGACCAATCAATGGGCGCCGCACGTCTACGATGGCACGGCAAGAGTCGAGCTGCCGGCCGATCCCGATTACCACTTCACGACGGACATGACCAACCAGGCGGTCGCCTGGATGCGCTATCAGAAGTCGCTCACGCCGGACAAACCGTTCTTCGTCTATTTTGCGCCCGGCGCCACCCATGCACCGCATCATGTGCCGAAGGAGTGGGCCGACAAGTACAAGGGCAAGTTCGACGCAGGCTGGGACAAGTACCGCGAGGAAACGCTCGCGCGCCAGATCAAGCTCGGCGTGGTGCCGCCCGGCACCAAGCTCGCGCCCAAGCCGAAGGACATCAGGGATTGGGAAACGCTTTCCGCCGACGAAAAGAAACTGTTCACCCGCCAGATGGAGGTCTTCGCCGGTTTCGCCGAGCACACCGACCACGAGATCGGCAGGCTGGTCAAGGCGATCGAGGACGTGGGCGCAATGGACAACACGCTTTTCATTTATATCGCTGGCGACAATGGGGCGAGCGCCGAGGGCGGCATGGTCGGGATGTTCAACGAGGTCACCTTTTTCAATGGCGTCCAGGAAGCCGTCGTGGACCAGCTCAAGAACCTCGACAAGTGGGGCGGACCTGAGACCTATCCGCACTTCGCCGCCGGCTGGGGGATCGCCGGCAACACGCCCTTTGCCTGGTCCAAGCAGGTCGCCTCAGATTTCGGGGGGACCAAGAACGGCATGGTCGTGCGCTGGCCGAAAGGCTTCAAGGCGAAGGGCGAGCTGCGCTCCCAATGGCACCATGTCGTCGACATCGCGCCCACTATATTGGAGGCGGCGGGTCTGCCCTTCCCGAAATCGGTCAGCGGCACGGTGCAGAAACCGTTCGAAGGCGTCAGCCTGGCTTACACCTTGAACGACGCGCATGCGAAAGACCGGCACATAACGCAGTACTTCGAGATCCTCGGCAACCGCGCGATCTACCACGACGGCTGGCTCGCGCGCACCATCCACAGGGCGCCGTGGGAGCAGCGTCCGCGAGCGACGCTGGACAAGGACACCTGGGAACTTTACGACACCCGGAAAGATTTCAGCCTGGCGAACGATCTGGCGAAGAAGAACCCGACCAAACTCAAGAACATGCAGGCGCTCTTCCTGAAGGAAGCGGTCAAGTACAACGTGCTGCCGATCGACGATCGCGGCGTGGAACGCTTCGACGCGGCCATTGCCGGGCGGCCTGACCTAATGGGAGGCCGCACGTCGCTCACGGTCTATGACGGCATGACCGGAACGATGGAGAACGCTTTCATCAACGTGAAGAACCGCTCCTCGACGATCACCGCCGAGGTCGAAATCCCGCAAGGCGGTGCGAACGGCGTGATCCTTGCCCAGGGCGGACGCTTCGGCGGGTGGAGTCTCTATGTCACGGACGGCAAACCGGCCTACACGTACAACTGGGTAGGCCTGCAGCGATACACGGTTGCTTCCGAATCGGCTCTCTCAGCCGGCAAGGCCACCATCAAACTCGACTTCGCTTACGATGGCGGCGGTCGCGGCAAGGGTGGCAAAGCTACGCTCTTCGTTAACGACCGGAAGGTCGCGGAAGGGCGAATCGACAACACCCACGCCAACGTATTTTCCGGCGATGAAGGCGC
>CAZNOE010001056.1:0-2251 GCA_964574525.1 uncultured Bifidobacteriaceae bacterium | reverse complement strand
TAGAGCAATTCCTTGATCAGCGATTGCGCCTGCTCGTCGGTGATGCCGAGTTTGCGGAATGCGAGCGGGCCTTCGCCGTCGTGCAGCACTGGCTCCAATGCTTCCAGTGAGGGCAGGTCCGTGTTTTTCCAGAACAGGCCGATGGGAATCTCGTCGCCCCACATATACCCTTTGTCGAGGGCCTTGTGGAAATCGGTCGCATCGTGGCCCTGTTCTTCGAGAATCTTCACGCGCGGGTTGAACCACTGATAGGTGTTGTCCTTGTTGTAGGTCACGCACGGACTGAAGACGTCCACGAGCGAAAAGCCTTTGTGCAGAATCGCGCCTTTCATGAGTTCGACCAGATGTTTCTGTTTGCCGCTGAAGCCGCGCGCCACATACGTCGCGCCACCGACGATCGCCATCGGGATGGGGTTGATCGGATTTTCGACGCTGCCGTGCGGCGTGCTCTTGGTTTTCATGCCCTTGACGCTGGTGGGCGAGCACTGGCCGGTCGTCAGGCCGTAAATCTGGTTGTCCATGACGATGTAAGTCAGGTCCACGTTGCGGCGCATGGTATGGACGAAATGATTGCCGCCGATGCCGAAGCCGTCGCCGTCGCCGCCGGTGGCGATGACCTTGAGTTCGTGATTGCCGAGCTTGACGCCGGTGGCCACGGCAAGCGAACGCCCGTGGAGCGTGTGCATGCCGTAAGTGTTGATGTAGCCGGGCAGGTTCGAGGAGCAGCCGATGCCGCTGATGACGACAACTTCATGCGGTTTCAGTCCAAGCTCGAAAAGCGCGGCCTGCAACGCGGAGAGCACGGAAAAATCGCCGCAGCCCGGACACCAGTCGGGATGGATTTTGCCCTTGTAGCTGTCTTTGATGAGTTGGGCGGCGGATTTGATTTCCGTCGGGGCGGCTGGCGGTGCGGTTTCGATGACAGTGCTCATAGGGTGTTTCTGACTTGGACGTTGGACCTCTCATTAACACCCTGCTTTAGCTGGGTGATTATGCGGGCCAGATGACTTAACCGTTTCAACGGTTTAATGGCCGGGCGGAAAAACCGTTGAAACGGTTCAGCACAGCGAGCGCTTGCACCCACGCTAAAGCAGGGTGTTAATAAGAAAGCAAAGTTGGCTGCGGCCGGCGTCATGTTTATCAAACGAGAATCTCGTGGGCTGGAACGGAAAGCTTCGTTTTGCCCTCAAGTTGTTCCTTCACAGCGTTGACGATGTGGTGCGGCATGAACGGCTCGCCGTCGTATTTGCGAATATGGCCGTGCGCGTTGAAGCCGGTTTCGGAACGTAGATAGCGCGCGAACTGGCCACTGTAGTTGTTTTCAACGATGATGACGCGCTTGCTCTTCGAGAGGATGCGGGTCACCTCGTCCGTGTGGAACGGAACGATCCACTTGATCGGAAGCTGATTGGCGACGATGCCTTCTTCCGCCGCGAGTTTCTCCACCGATTCGCGAATCACGCCTTCGGTCGAACCCCAGCCCAGCAATGTCACCTGCGCGCTATCCGGGCCGATGAGTTTCGGCGGCGCGATGTGCGCGAGAACAGTTTCCATTTTGCGCGCGCGTTTCTCGACCATCATGCGGCGCTTGGTGGGATTGGTGTATTCGTCGCTGATGAGGGTGCCGTCTTCGTCGTGTTCGTCCGTCGCCGCCACGTGAATGTGGCCGGGCACGCCGGGAACAGCGCGCGGCGAAATGCCGCTGGCGGTGTTCTTGTAGCGCAAGTAAGCGTTGTCGTTGGCGCCGCCGAAGGGATTTTCCGATTCGCCATTGCCGTTCGGGAAAATGATTTCGCCGCGTTCGATCTTCGCGTTGAAGTCAAGGTCAGCCGGGTCAATGCTGCACGTGCCTTCAGAAATCAGCAGATCGGCGAGCACCAAACCGGGGCATTGATATTTGTCCACCAGATTGAACAACTCGGGAATGGTGCGGAACAGATCGAGTTGGCTCGCGGGAGCGACGATGATGCGCGGGTAATCGCCCTGGCCGGCGCCAAGGATTTGCCAGAGATCACCCTGCTCGGTTTTGGTCGGAACGCCGGTGGCCGGACCGGCGCGCTGGACATCTACACAGACTACGGGCGTTTCAATCATGCCCGACATGCCGATGGCCTCGGTCATGAGCGCGAAACCGCCGCCGGAAGTCGCGCACATGGCGCGGCAGCCAGTGTGAGCGGCGCCGATGACCATGTTCATCACGCCGATTTCGTCTTCGACCTGGCGGACCATGATGCCCAACTGCCGCGCGTGC
>CAZNOE010001055.1:0-2256 GCA_964574525.1 uncultured Bifidobacteriaceae bacterium | reverse complement strand
GTGATTATGGCGAAGGAATCGAATTCCAGTCAGAATGTCCGACGCAGATTTTTGCCGGGAACAAATCGGCTCTGGTTGCTGGCTGCTACTACAACGCCCAACTCAAGACCTGCGCCAGTATATGGGCCGGGAAATTTAACAACAATCCAGCCGGAGTCAGTTCTGCTGGAAACAAAACCGGACTGCGGTCTATGGTCGCAAGCCTTCCCGGATCCAATTTGATAACCATCGAACTGCTGAAGGATGGCAACGTTCGGCTAACCTATTCGGGTAATGCCGGTATTAATTACGCGCTCGAACGCTCCAGCAGTTTGACCAAACCCAATTGGTTGCCACTGGTCACGAATACAGCCCCCAGTGGGGGCGTGTTGGTAATCACAAATACGCCCGATACATCCATGAACAATTTCTGGCGCATCCGCTCGGTGCCGTGACGATGATTCTCCCAATCACACAAAAATGGTCTGTTCACGCGCCGGACCAACCGATGCGATGGCCAGTTTCGCGCCGGTCAAATCGGCAATCGCCTTCAGATACGCGCGCGCCTTCGTCGGCAAGTCTCTCCATTTTCTTGCTTTATTTGTTGGCGTGCACCACCCCTCAAACTCCGCATAAACGGGTTCACACTCCGAGAATAATTGCACGTCGTTCGGCACGTAATCGTAGCGCTTGTTGCCAATGCGATAACCGATACAGACCTTGATCGTTTCCACCGTGTCGAGGCCGTCGAGGTTTGTGACAGCCAGATCATCTATCCCGTTCACCATCGTTGCGTGCCGCGTGGCCACGGCATCAAACCATCCGCAGCGCCGCGCCCGGCCCGTCGTCGCCCCGAACTCGCGGCCCATCGCGTGCAGCATGTCGGCGATCTCCGCGCTCTCCGTCGGCAGCGGACCTTCGCCCACACGCGTCGTGTAAGCCTTCATCACGCCCACCACGCGGTCCATCCGATGGGGCGGCACGCCCGAGCCGGTGCAGGCGCCACCCGCCGTCGTGTTTGATGATGTGACGTATGGATACGTCCCGTGATCAATGTCGAGAAAGGTCCCCTGTGCGCCTTCAAACAAAATGTCGTCGCCGTTCCGCATCCTTTCGTGCAGCAAGACGACCGTGTTCGCGACGAACGGCTTGAGGTAATTCCCAGCCTTGCGGTACTCCGCGAGAACTGACTTGAACGAAAGCGGCTTGGCGCCCAACGCGCGCAGGACTTCGTTATTCTCTTTGATGCGGCGGGAGAGTTTTTCCTCGAAGCGTTCGGGATGCATGAGGTCAATCAAGCGCAAGCCCACCCGCGCCGCCTTATCGCCGTAGGCCGGACCGATGCCGCGTTTCGTCGTGCCGATCTTGTGCTTGCCTTTGAGCACCTCGCGCTGCGCGTCCAGTTCACGGTGATACGGAAACACCAGGTGCGCCGTCTCGCTGACGACGAGATTGTCGCCGACCTTCACGCCGAGCTTCCGCAAACCCTGGATTTCGCTGACGAGTCCGACCGGGTCAACGACCACGCCATTGCCGATGACGCAGAGCTTGTTTTTGCGGAGAATGCCCGACGGGACGAGGTGCAGGACGTATTTCTTCGGGCCAAGAAAAACCGTATGTCCCGCGTTGTTGCCGCCCTGCGTGCGAACGACCACATCCGCCTGCTCGGTCAGCACGTCAATGATTTTACCCTTACCCTCGTCGCCCCACTGGGCACCAACCAGAATTGTGTTTGCCATATCAAAAGAAAAATCCCCGAACGCAAATTCGGGGCAAAGCTTTCATTTCTTTGCCGACAAAAGCTAGGAAGCGCCTCAGCGGGTGTCAATCGCTGACTCGCGACTGATCCAGGTGAAATCCATCGTGACCTTGGACCCGGCAGGCTTGCTGACGCCCGAAATCTGGATTACGTCGTCGAGAACACCAAAATCCTGGAACTGCGCCGCACGCGACGGACTTGACGAACTCCTCCCGGATGGGAACAGTTGTGACATGAATGTTGAGCACATCCGCACCCGGCTTAAGGATGAATTTCGCCCGTTTGCGGTCGTCACTTCGAGTGGCGGCAAGTACCCGGTCCCTCATCCCGAGTTCATTCTTTTGACACCGCGGACGGTTGTCGTTGCCGATCAACAGGGGTACGCCGTTGTTCTTGATCCGCTTCACATCGTCGGCCTGGAAGATGTTCCAACGCGCAAAAACGGCCAACACAGACCCGGCCAGGCGCGTTAGCCCGCACGGGCTTCTATTCACGACAGGTGCGACTTATGTCCGACG
>CAZNOE010001054.1:0-2259 GCA_964574525.1 uncultured Bifidobacteriaceae bacterium | reverse complement strand
TGCAAATCTTTGAGGAGCGATTCGGTGACCAACCCGAGTCCCTGCGTGCGTCCGGGCAACGTTCCCACCATGGCCAATGCGGCCGCGCCCATCATCACCCAGCCGTAGTAGAACGGGACGCGGGACAACGCACCGAACGGTCTGCGCAGGTCCGTGAAAGCGTTGGTCATGCGCTCAGGTTGATTTCGATTAACGCAGCGGGTCAACTTCGTTTTCGGCGGTACTGTCCTGATTTGATGGTTTGGTGGGGCGAGGCTGCTGACGAGCCGGCTCGCGAGGACGCTCGCCCCACCGAAAAAGCAAGATGCACCACTACCTAATCTCGAAATGCAGATTGTAGCGGCGCTCTCTGAGCGCCGTGTTCGGCGGTCACAGACCGCCGCTACAGCCGAATCAGGCATTGCGTTTTCTGCGCGCCCACCAGCAGATCGCCAGCGTCACACACAGAATCAATCCGAACCAGCGCGCGGCGTTGTGAACGAATACCACGGCGCCGTTGAATATCATAAACAAGAAAAAGCCGCGCACGGTCCGGGTCATACAATTCGAGCGTCGGTGATAGCCATTCGGGTTTGCCCAAGACCAAACCACTTCACCCAGCCAGACGAGCGCAAAGAGATAGTTGATATAGACGCCACCGCCCCAGTTCCAGCCCGAGAACTCCGCCGTCTGGCGTGCCGTGTCAGTGTAGGCAGCCGCGTGACTCCAGTGGTGATAAAAGTGAAACGCGCAGACGACGTGAGCGAGGAAGGCGGCGCACCCGGCGGTGTTCACGCATCGCGCCGCACGGAACGATTCACCAACGCGCCGAGCAGCCGCCATCTCGCTCGCAACGTAGAGTGACAGCGCCAGCCACACTGTGCCACGCGTCAGCCATTCGCCAGGGTCCATGCGGGTATTCAATAACGGGCGGGATCAGAGCAGTCAAAGTTGCGTTGCGTCGCTCCTTCGTTCTCTCCTATACCGGTTGCCAAAAAGATTGCCCCTCACCCGTCCCTCTCCCCATCCGATGGGGAGAGGGTGGCCTAAGCCAGGTGAGGGGTTTGCGCACCTGTATCCGGAGATTTGTTTTTGGCAATCACTCTAATTCAATTCATCCCTTCACGCCCTCCGCAGATTTCACAATCTCTTTCGTAACATTTCGCAAAGGTTCGCGAGCGTTGGCTGCTGGCGCATTTTGCCATACTTCCAGAAACTCAGTTTGCAAACTTCGCGGAAGCCAAGGCGCGTATAGACGCCCAAACCCATTCCGGTGGCGCCCAGCACGGCCGCGCGGTAACCGAGTTGCTCACGCGCCATAGTCAGCGCCGCGTTGACCAGCGCCGTGCCGATGCCGCGCCCGCGAAATGTTTCCACGACTTCCACATCGTAAATGCCGGCGACGCCTGCGCCGACGCAGAGCATAGTCTCGCCGACAGGTTTGCCATTCAGGCTCGCTGAAAAAAGCCACACCTGGTGCGGAGCCATGCGTGCCATGGCGTTGCGACCTTCGTGGCGGCGTCGGCGGCGTTCGGTGGTGAGGGGCTTAAGCGATGGTGCTTCTTCCACGAGTTCGATTGTAACTCCCTTTGGCGTGGGCGGCGCGGGGCTCGTTTTAGTCAGGTCACATGCCATGCCGGCGCAGTGGATCACGCATTTGAAACCGTGGGCGCGCAGGTGATTGCCCAAATCCGTCGGTTGCGACACCGGACCGACGATCCAATTGCAGGCAACTCTATCCTGCAAATGGCGCGCGAGGATTTCGCCAACGCGCGCGTGCGCCGTCGCTGATGTAAACCGAGCGAGTGCGACGTGGTTGGGCGGCCATGTGTCGCCGGCGAAAACCCGAATAGCGTCGCCATCGTCATGAAATTCCACCCACGGCAAACGGCCTTCGAGACGAAGCCGTTCGGCTGAGTTAAGCTCTACCGCCGCAGCGAGCTTTTCGTCGGTGAGGTCGGTGAGAAGTCTCTGAGTCCCTTTCGCGGGAACTCCCGAACCCACCCCTGACCCCTCCAAGGAGGGGAACTGCCGTCGCGCGTCTGCTGTTCTGCTCCCCTCCTTGGAGGGGTTGGGGGTGGGTCGGTTCATGAAGAGTCTCGCCCTATCCCTTCACTATTTCCGCACCCTTCAAAACTTCCCTCGGGTCAGTGATGCCCACGCCCGGACCCTTGGGAATCGTGATGGCGCCGTCGTTGATGCGCAGCGGAGGATTGAACCATTGGCCGTAAGTTTACACGCCTTGCTTGTATTCCTGCCACGGACCGATGTTCGGCACGC
>CAZNOE010001053.1:0-2262 GCA_964574525.1 uncultured Bifidobacteriaceae bacterium | reverse complement strand
ACAACGCGCTTTTTCGAGTCATAAACCACGGGCCGGCCAATCTCCATCGCGATGTTCGCGAGAATACAACTTGCAGTCGAGATGTGGCCTTCCTCGATGTCAGCGATAGGGCGGCTGCGCTTTTCAATGGCCGCCAGGAAATCCAGCATGTGCTTGCGCGTGGCGGGCGCGGCGTTCAATTCGTTGTCCTGCTCGGTCACATCCTCCGGATACTGCTCGCGTTCGTAGTGGCAGTCGAAGTGAATGGCCTTGGCGTTCTTATCGAGCGGAATGAAATCCGCGCGCATGGTGCTCGCTTTGAGCGTGCCTTTCTCGCCGTAAATGAAGAGCGCCCACGGATAATCCGGATCAGGCGCCGAGCCCCATGTGCGGTGCTGCCACACGCAGTCGAAGTTGTCGTGCTCGAACGTCGCCGTCTGCGTGTCACTGATGTTCGATTTGCCTTCCTTCTGCACGTAAATGCCGCCCGCTGAGGTAATGCGCTTGGGCCAGCCGAGGCCGAGCATCCAGCGCGCGGTGTCATACATGTGAACGCACATGTCGCCGACAATGCCGTTGCCGTATTCCGTGAAAGTCCGCCACCAACGCTTGTGCGGCAGGCCGTCGTAAGGCCGCAATGGCGCCGGGCCAGTCCACATTTCGTAGTCGAGAAAATCGGGCACCGGCTCCAGCGGCGGGTTGCCGTTGGCGCGCATGTGGAAATAGCAGCACATGTCCACGTGGCCGATCTTGCCCAGCAGTCCGGCTTCGATGATCTGCTTTTTCGCGTCAATCAAATGCGGTGTGCTTTTGCGCTGCGTGCCGATCTGCACCACGCGCTTGTGTTTTCGCGCGGCGTCCAGCATCGCCTCCCCTTCGCGCGCGTCCCTACTGATCGGCTTCTGGCAATAAACGTCTGCCCCTGATTCCATCGCCGCAATCGCGTGCAATGCGTGCCAATGGTCCGGCGAGCCGACCAGCACGATGTCGAGGTCCTTCTCCTTCAGCATCTCGCGATAGTCATTGTAGGTGCGCGGCTTCTTTTTCGACTTCTGCCGTTGGCTGGCGATTTCCACCGCTCCCGCAAGCATGTGTTTATCTGGATCGCAGATGGAAATGATCTCGACCGGCGCAACCTGAACCAGTCGCCAAAGGTCACTCTTTCCATACCACCCCGCGCCGATCAGGCCGACGCGCCTGGGCTTGCCGGAGACGATGTCGAGCGCGTCAGCGCCCAGCGAAGGGAACGCGGCCAACGCGGCGAAAGCGGAGGCGGACTGGAGAAACCGGCGTCGGCTGATGTTGAAGCTCGCGCCGGACGTTGGGGCAGCAGAGGTAGGTTTCATGTCTGGAGTTTTAACGTTGCCCGGCGACGAGTGCAACCACTGCGTGCGACGGATAATTACCCCTTCTTCGACCCGATTTCCTTCGCGCATGTCAAAAATCGTTCTGCGGGAGCGGCAAGTCCGCCTTTCAACCACGCCGCGCCAACGACCAGCGGCTCCGGCGCGGGCGAAAAGGGAATGAGTTTCAAGCGCGGCCCCGCTGTGCAAGTTAGCGATTCCGGCGCAATGGCCACGCCGTTTCCCGCTTCGACCGCGGCGATCAAGCTGCTGACGCTGTCGTGTTCCTCCACAATGCGCGGTTTGGCAGACGGCTGGACCCACCCCTGACCCCTCCCAAGAGGGGAACTGCCCATCATGCGGCGACCGAAGCTCCCCTCCTTGGAGGGGTCAGGGGTGGGTCCGCCCTTAGTTTTCAGAGTGCCGAATAAGACAGCCAGCAATTCGTGAGCGTCGGGATAATCTTTGCGGCTGTAAGTGATGATTGGTTCCTTTGCGACCTCCTCCAGCGTCACGGTGCGTCGCCCCGCCAGCCGGTGTTTTGGCGCAACCGCGAGGTAGAGGGGATCGCGCAACAATTCCTCGAATCGCAGCCCGCGCAACATGGCGGGCGTCAGCCGCACCACGAAGGCGATCTGCAATTCGCCCTCGCGCAACCCGGCGAGCATTTCCTCCGTGGACAAATCATGCAATCGCACCCGCACGTTGGGCAGTTCAGCTTGAAACGCGCGCAACGTCTGCGGCAAAATCCGCGCGGTGAGTGACGGCGCATAGCCAATGTGGAGTTCATCTCGCCCGCCGGTGGCGATTGCCCGCGCCGCTTTCACGGCGTCCTCCACGCGTTGCAGCACCGCGCGCGCTTCGGTCAGAAACGCGCGACCCGCTTCCGTCAACCGCACTGACTTGGCGCTGCGTTCCAAAAGCAAAAAGCCGAGTTCAT
>CAZNOE010001052.1:0-2264 GCA_964574525.1 uncultured Bifidobacteriaceae bacterium | reverse complement strand
AGTTCGTTGACCCACGTGCCGTTCTGGCCGTGCTGTCCAAACTTGAAGATTGAACCCGCCAGTGGCAAGGACGCCTGGTTGCCCGACATGCCGGTCAGGCGCTGCCCCATGCGCACCGAGTCCGGCAATTGCTCGCCGTTGCGCTGATTCAACAGCGGCTTGTAATCGAACGTCTCCAACTGCGATGGCCCGCCCGCCATGAAGAGGTAAATCACCCGCTTCGCCTTCGCCGGATGATGCAACTGATCGTTCAGGATGCCGCGGTCCGCACCGGCGGTCGCGCCCAGCATTCGCGCTGGATTCAGCAAATTGGCCAGCGCGATGCCGCCCAAGCCCATGCCGAAGCGATTTAGAAACGTGCGGCGCGACAAGCCCGCGGCGGGAAGCGGTCCGGTACAAACATTGTTCATGAGTGAAACCATCTTACCTTTCCATGACAAACTCGTCAAAATTCATTACTGCGCTGACCAGCATCGTGGTGGCGGCAAACTCGGCGCGCGGCAGCGATTGGTCCCGCGCCGATTCGCCGGTCGAGAGCAGTTTATCCGCCGCGTCGGATTCCTTCGCGTAAAACATCTTCTGTTCCTCGAACAACCGACGCAATATGCCGAGTTCTTGTTCATCGGGCAAACGACCTGCCAGCGCTTGGACTGCGCCGCGGATGCGCGCTGCGACATCGGTCGGATATTCCTTGAGCAAACGCTCGCCCAGCACCCGCGCAGCTTCCACAAACTGCGGGTCGTTCAAAAGCACGAGCGCCTGCAATGGCGTGGTCGTGGTTTCCCGCTTGGCGGTGCAAACCTCGCGGGACGTCGCATCGAACGTCAGCATCGAAGGCGGCGGCGCGGTGCGCCGCCAGAAAGTGTACAGGCTGCGGCGATACAGCTTATCGCCGTGGTCCTGCGTGTAGGTTTTGCCCGTGCCGGATTGTTCCCATAACCCGGCGGGCTGATACGGCTTCACGCTCGGTCCCCCGATCGTGCGATTCAACAGTCCGCTGGCGGCCAGGGCGCTGTCGCGAATCTGCTCGGCCAGCAGCCGGTGCTTCGGCCCGCGCGCGAGCAGCAGATTTTCAAAGTCGCGTTCAACGAGTTCGCGCGAAGCTTGCGATGATTGCCTGAACGTGGCCGACGTAACGATCAAACGGTGTAACGATTTCACGTCCCAGCCATTGTCCATGAACCAGCCCGCCAGCCAGTCGAGCAATTCCGGATGCGTCGGCAACCGGCCCTGGCTGCCGAAGTTTTCCTGCGTGGCGACGATCCCACGACCGAAGTGCATCCGCCAGATGCGATTCACGACCACGCGCGCCGTTAGCGGACTCTTGCGGTCAATCATCCAGCGCGCCAGGCCAAGACGGTTACGCGGCTGATCGGCAGGAAAGGGAAGAACACTCGCTGGCGTATCGGATTGGACGGGATCCCCCAGTGCATCATACGCCCCGCGCTTCAAGACGAACGTGGGTCGAGGCTGCGGAAGTTCCTGCATCGTCATGATCTCCGGCACATCGTTGACCAGGTCGTTGTCCTGCTCGCGGAGTTTTTTCAATTCGGCGAACGCGGCGCGATACGGCTCGTGGTGGCGGATGAGAAAATAATCGAGCGTGGACGGAGCGCCGATCTCCGACCCGGCGCGTTGTGAGCGGGCGGTGATTCGCGCCGGATCGGAGACCGGCGCTCCAATCGCTTTCACCTCCGGCTCCGTCAGGCGCACATCAAACACCTGGAAGTCGTCAATCAGTCCATTCTTGAAACCATTGTCGCGAAACCGCCCTGCCAACGTCAGGTGAATATTGCCCACGTCAGAATCACCCCACTCCTTGCGGTGGACGATGTCCTTGTAAAGATTGTCGCGAATCACTTCAGTTTCCATTCGTGCGCCGTTCAGAAAAAGTTGAACGCCCGCCGCCCGGCTCGAACCATCGTAAGTGACCGCGACGTGCGACCATTCGTTGGTTGGCAATGCGTGTTTCGCCCGCACACCCACGGCATTCCCGGGCCAGAAGTGGATCAATCCGAAGAACGGCCGCCCTTGATCAAGCACCAGTTCGTAACCGCGGCTGCCGGAATCCGTCCACGCGCGCGACCGGTGGAACACCACTGCGCGGTCCTGCCGCTCCGCCGGCTTGAGCCAGAGGCTGAATGAAAACTCGTCCGTGCGCTTGAACTCACCCACGCCCTTGCAATCCAGTTGATTGTCACCGCTGAATTCCAGCGCGTTTCCGTCGTGGCCGGGGACGAGCTTCGGGCCATCCACCAACCGGG
>CAZNOE010001051.1:0-2267 GCA_964574525.1 uncultured Bifidobacteriaceae bacterium | reverse complement strand
AAACATCACATGGTCATCTTCTTTCAATGGCGGTGCACCCCGGCCCTCTCCCCCGCAGCGGGGGAGAGGGAGAATCCTCGTCAGCCATTCCCCGGGCGGACGCCGCCTGGCAGAAACTTCGCCAGCAGGCGCTCAATCGCCAGCGCCGGCTCATTTTCAACAACGACGGCAACGAGCCGGTGTATTTCTGCAAAGCGGCGACTGAAGAGGAATTGCTGGGATCCCGCACGACGCCGTTGGCCGGCTCGCAGGTGGACTCGATCTTCTATTGCACCTGGAGTTCAGGCTTCGGAATGTTCACGCACGACACAAAAGTCGGTCAGGTCTTCAACACACGGGAGGCAATGTTCAAAGAGAACCGCACGCAGGAGTTTCTGGATCGAGGCATTGATCCGCTGCGCGTAATGGTGGCGTTCGGCCACAAAAACAAGATGGAGGTTCTTTGGTCCATGCGGATGAATGACACGCATGACGGGGCGCGCGCGGAATATGCGCCCGTGATGTTTCGCGCGAACAAACTGAAGGCGGAGCACCCCGAGTATCTCATCGGGACGAAGGAAAAACCGCCGAAACATGGCGCGTGGTCGGCGGTGGATTATGGAATTCCCGAGATCAGGGAACTGGCGTTTCGCTATTGCGAAGAAGTTTGCCAGAACTATGACGCGGACGGCATCGAGCTGGATTTCTTTCGCCACGCTTTCTTGTTCAAGTGTTCGGGCCGCGGCGACCCGTGCGGAGAAAAGGAGCTCGGACAGATGACAGAGTTGCTCCGGCGCATCCGCGCGATGGCCGAAGCGGTTGGTCGGAAGAAAGGCGCGCCGATTCTCCTGGCCGTCCGCGTGCCGGATTCCGTCCCTTACTGTAAGCTCATCGGCCTTGATTTGGAGAAATGGCTGGCGGACGGACTGGTTGACCTCCTGATCGTCGGCGGTTACACACAACTCAATCCATGGGAATATAGCGTCAAGCTGGGGCACAATTACGGCGTGAAGGTTTATCCCTCACTGGACGAACCGCGCGTGCGCGATGAAGCGGCCAACAAGTTGCGCGCAAGTTTGGAAACCTACCGTGGCCGCGCGATAAATGCCTGGGCTGCCGGGGCGGATGGAATTTACATGTTCAACTACTTTGATCCGTACAGTGCGCTGTGGCGCCAGCTTGGCGATCCACAGGTTCTTCAACGGCTCAACCGGAATCATTTTGCCAGCGTGCGGGGCGTTGGCTCGATGCCTGTTCCGCATCAGACGTTCATCAACGTTCCGACGCTGAACCCCGCCAGCCCGATTGCGATTACGACAAACAAACCTGTCCGCCTACTTGTCACAATTGGCGCGTCCCCTGACTTCGCAGCGCAAAGGGCTTTCTTGCGGATGCAGTTCAAAAAACTGGCCGTGCCGGACCAACTTCATTTCAAAATGAACAACAGCGAACTGAACGGCGGCAAACTCACCCAAGACTGGCTGGAGTTTGAACTGCCTCCCTCAGCGCTCCGGACAGCGAACAATACGCTGGAGATTTCTTGTGTTCGCAACACGATAACCTCGCCGGTTTTGACCGACCTTTATGTTGCCATCACTCGAAAATGAAGCCTTACTGTCGCGCATGAAACGGATTTCCTTCACCGCGGCGATACTCGCGCTTTTGGTATTTGCTCCGACGAGTTTGTTCTCCGCGGCTTTGCCTCAAAAGCCCAACATCGTCTTCATCCTTGCCGATGACATCGGCTACGGCGATCTCGGTTGTTACGGCGCCAAGCTGGTCAAGACGCAGAATCTCGACTCCCTCGCGCGCGCGGGCTGCCGGTTCACCGATGCGCACACCACGGCCTCCACCTGCACACCTTCACGCCGCTCATTGCTCACCGGAACGTATTCGTGGCGGCAGGCAGCCGGTTCAGCCATTGCGCCCGGAGACGCGCCGTTGAGCATCAAACCGGGCACGCCCACTCTGCCCTCGGTGCTCAAGAAGGCGGGCTACACCACCGGCGTCGTCGGCAAATGGCATCTCGGCCTCGGCGGCGAGGGCGGGCCGAATTGGAACAGCGACATCAAACCCGGCCCGCTAGAAATCGGTTTCGACTATGCGTTCATCCTGCCGGCAACCGGCGACCGGACGCCGTGTGTTTATGTTGAAGACCATCGGATCGTCGGTCTCGATTCGAACGATCCGGTGCGCGTCAACTACAAGGAAAAAATCGGTAGCGATCCGACCGGGCGCGAGAATCCCGAATTGCTCAAGCTCAAACCAACACACGGCCACGACATGAC
>CAZNOE010001050.1:0-2268 GCA_964574525.1 uncultured Bifidobacteriaceae bacterium | reverse complement strand
GCGGTGCCGCTGATTTCAAATTTGAAATTTGGGATTTGAGATTCGCCCTGGCCTGCGCGGTTTTCTTTGCTTCCGCCGCCTTGCGCGCCTCGGCCTCGCGCTGCTCGCGGCGACGGCGTTCTTCCGCCAGACGCGCCATCGTTTCCCGCCGGCGCTCTTCCTCCTCCATGGATTTCTGTTCTTTGCGCAAAAGGCGGCGTTGGTAACGCTCGAATTCCGTGATCCCCAGCGAGTCCATCTCCTGGGTCATTCTGCTGAGGGGCGAGAATTGGTATCGCAGCGCCTCGGCCATCGCGGCGATGTTGTCTTCGATCCACACGTAGGGCGATTCGTGCGGGCCAAACGGCGGCTCTTGTTCGCAAATCGGTTCCTTGCTGCCAGGTTGCGGCTTGACCCAGAGCGCGTAAAAGCTGTTGCGATTAGTGGGAAACCGCTTGAGCCACAAGCCCAATCTGGCGCGAATCGAGTTGCGATGATGCGAAGTAACGGATGGCTCGCGTCTGCCATCGGTTTCGATCTCCCAAGTGAGTTGGTCGCCGCCGGTGACGCGGACCCTACCCGTGGCGACGATGCGCCGGTCTTGCGGTGAACTCCAGACGAATTCCGCGAAGTCCTTGACCTGATCGAACGTCACGCGCAAATGCGACAGCGCGCCGACCGGCGCGAGGGATGCGCCCTTGTCCAGCAGATCGTCGAAGTTGGGTTGGACACCCATCCGCGCGCACGCCAGCAGACGCAACGCTGCCCGCCCGCGTGTGGCCGGCTCGCCACCCGCCGAAAGCTTCGCCTCCAGGAGGCGGGCAAATTCCAGAACGTCGCGGCCCAGGCGTTTCCAAAAATCCTCGCCTGCCGGGGTCAACAGCCGAAAAAACTCCCCGGCTCGGGCCGGACCCAGATTTGTGTCCGTCAGGAGACCGAGGCAGGGAAGTTCGTCGGCGAGGGGAAAGGTTTTTCGGATGCGATTCAGCAACGCACGAACGGACGCGGGCCACGCGCTGCAAAAGCCGTTTCGTGGTTTGCCGTCAAATTCCAGCCGCCAGTCGAGCACATACCGTGCGAAGGAAAGTGCGCTCGCCACCAGCCGCCCGCGCGCGACGACTTGCGGTCCGTTCCCGCCATCGCGCATCCACTCGAAGCCGATTTCGCCCGCCACGAGATCGAACATGACGCGCAAATGAAGCGGCCTGGCGGGAATCAGGTTCCCGTCGTTCGCGCTGGATTCGGTCAAATCAAGCTGGCCGTCAGCATTCGGCATGGCGACTCAGGATGCGGAGATGGCAAGTGCGTGCGCAATCGAAAAGAACCTTCGCGCCGATTATCTCCAAGCGTGTTCAGTAAACCCCCACGACAATATTCTTCTCCATCGCGCCGAACGGTTACTTTTTCGTGCGCCCTTTGGATTTTCCGTTGGCCGGCAGCACTTCCAACTCAGTGACGAGGTCGAGGTCCAAGACCGAGAAGGTGTGATTGGTTCGGAACACTACGATCGTTGTGCCTTCCGGGTCGTAGGCTAGAAATTCGTTGTGCGGAATGGGGAACGTCCGTCCGTCCGCAGTGTGGATTGCAAAAGGGCGGAACGGCCGCGCTTGATGCAACGTCCGCAACTCTTCGATTTTCATGGCTTAACTTTAACGAATCCACGCGGGCCTTCAACTGGTTTCAATACACTCCCTCCACAATATTCTTCTCCATCGCCCCGAACGGGCGGACTTCGGCCACGCCGTCCCAGGCGTAGGGCGCGCGCGGTTCGCGGCGGATGGCTTCGTCGCGTTCGAGGAAGCGCGGCATGAAGAATTCTTTCGTCAACGTCGTGAGTTCCACGCGCCCCCATTCGCCGTGGGCGACGACCTGGTCGGTTTGCTTCGGGTTCACGACGCGGAGCACGGCGCGCGGTTGCGGCGCGTAGTAGGTGATGGAGAATTTGTCCTCCGGCCGCAACGGCACGCTGGCCGCCAAGCCCATGAGCGTGTTGCCGTAGGTGGGATAAAATCCGATGCGGCCTTCGAGCACCTCCTCGACGATGAAGCGCACGTATTGCGCGGCCATCGACGTGCCGCCGCAGAACACGCCGCGAATACCGGCTTCGTAAAGATTCACTTTCTCGGAAAGCGCTTCGAGCAGCTTCGGCGTGGTGAACAGGCCCGCGATTTTCCGGTGTTTGAGCAGCGTGACGCCCTGCTCAACCACGTGGTCCATGTAAGCCTTGGCCTGATCAAACTGTTTCGCGCTGATGACTTTCTTCACCCAACGCGGGTCGAGGCCATGGAA
>CAZNOE010001049.1:1064-2269 GCA_964574525.1 uncultured Bifidobacteriaceae bacterium | reverse complement strand
ATTTTGTCGGTGGTGAAGTCGCCCTCGGCGCGGACCATGTTCGCGCGGAGTTCGTTCACGATGCGCTTGGCGTAATTGATCAACGCTTTATCGTTGTTGAGCGTGATGACGCGCACCTGGTCCGGCGTGAGCCGGTTGCCGGTGTCAGGCGGAAGCGCAATCTCTCAGGGCAATCGCAACCGGTAAAACTCCTGCGGCCGGGCGGGATTGATGGGGTTGGTGAACAGAAAGTTGCCGCTCGCATCAAACAGGTTGCTCGAAATGGGCAGCCAGTTGAGCAACGGCGCGGCGACGTTGGTGGAACTGAGCACCACGTAATCCCCGTTGGCCGCGCCTCCCGTGCCGCTGAAGATCAGGTCGCTCCCGGAAAGAGTCACGTTGCCGAACTGCGGGCCGCCGCCCGGCGGGGCCACCACGGCGATGGCGCCGTTCGCTCCGATCTGATTGTCCCAGACCAGACCGGCGTCCAGCGCGGGGAGATTCACGGTGACGAATGAACCAAGTTGGTTGGCGACGTTGAACAGTTGAAACACCTGACCGGCAGCGGGCACGAAACTGTCAATCAACACCACGTCCAACGTGCCGCCGAAGGTGCCGGTGGCGTTGACATTGAGTTGATCGTAATGGGTGCCGGCATTGGTGCCGCCCAGTTCCATGGTGAGCGTGCCGCCGGAACCGAAGGCCACACTTCCGCCAAAACTCACCGCCGCCGGGCTGTCGCCCGGTTCGTAGCCGCCGTTGAAGGTGACGAGATTCTGCGTGCCGGAGAAACTGGCCGCGCCCTTGAAGGGGCCGTTGAAGGTGGCGGTGCCAGCAACGTTGATCGTTGAATTGGTAGGCGAACGCACGTCGCCGTTCACCACGGCATTGATCAGGTTCAGCGAGCCGTGATTCACCAGGCCGTCGTCGGTGGCGCCGTTGCCATCCCCGGGAAAGGTGATGATACGTAGACGTTTTTCTTTCCGGAAACATCGAGCGGTCGATTGATGAGCGCGTCACCGTGCGAGAGCAGTGCAAGCGCCCGATGCCCGGTCACCGTGATGTTTGCCGTGCCATCAATGGTGATGTCATCAAAGGTGAACACCGCGATGTGCGGGATGCCGTTCGAGCCAACCGTCGTTACGGCGCCACCGGGTCCAAAGCTGTCCGCCGCCCCGCCCTGGTCATCAATCACGCCGGTGAACAGGAGGTTGGTGGACTAGGCA
>CAZNOE010001049.1:0-1054 GCA_964574525.1 uncultured Bifidobacteriaceae bacterium | reverse complement strand
GAAACCCCGTTCGTCTCGGTGATCGTCAGGGCATCGGTATCAATGATGTAGCCGGCATTGGTCACGTTGAACGTGCCCAGCGAGGTGAAATCCAGCGGATTGAGCAGACCGGCGTGGAGTTGGGTGGTGAATGCGACGCCAAGCAGCGCGGCCCAGGTGAGGATGAGTTTGAGTTTCATAATTTAGATTTGGGTAAAACGGTTTTTAACCACGGATGGACACGGATAAACGCGGATGCGGCGGATGCCATGCAACGAGGATTGATGATGGAGAATGGCGGATGGCGGATGGCCAAAACACCAACCCCTCACCCGGCCTTTGGCCACCCTCTCCCCATCGGATGGGGAGAGGGACGGGGTGAGGGGCTGCTCCAATCGCGTGGCCAGCAGAGCGGGACTTGGGATATTCCCAACGCGCCTTTCCCGCTCTCCGCGCTGCGGACGGGGACCGTCCGCGCGCCGCAATGTTCGGGGTAGGGCGCGCAGTCCCCTGCGCGCCGCAGCGGGCAACGGAGTGCCAGCCCTAGCTTTCCGGCCATCCTCCCTCCTCCCTACTCGGGTTCTCAGATCACAGATGTGGATTTCGATTTCGTTCACGGCACTTTGATACGGTAGTAACGATTCGGCTCGAAGACGTTGATGAAGTGGGTAGGCGTCGCCTGGCCCAACCCGTTAAAGACTCCGGATTGCACAGTCGCCCAGCTCGCCACGGGCAACATCACGTTGGTGGCCGTGAGCAGATCCCAGTTTCCACCGGGCACGCCGTCGGTGATGTTGAAAATCAGGTTGGTGCCGGACCGCGTTACGCCGCTGATGCTCATCCCCTTCTCGATCACTACGGCAAGGGTGCCGTTGGTCAGCGGGGTTGACCAACTTCAGGCCGGCCGGCAGCGCAGGCAGGTTGGTGACGGCAAAGGCGCCGGAATAACCCGTGGCGCTGAAGAGCTGGAAGCTGTCGCCCGCCGCCAGCGTGTCCTCCAACGCCTCGGCCTCGCCCGTCCCGCTGCACACCAAAAGCAGATGCTCCGGCGCGAGCCGGCGCAAGAATCCCGCCG
>CAZNOE010001048.1:0-2280 GCA_964574525.1 uncultured Bifidobacteriaceae bacterium | reverse complement strand
TTGTTCATCGAACGAGGGCTTCCGACCTACCTCGTGCCCAATCGCGATACCGGCATCCAACTACAAGGTGATGTTGGCGACGGCCTCGTCCAATATGCCGTGGGCGTCTTCAACGGCACGTCCGATGGCGGCAGTAGCGATTTTGACGTGGACAGCGACAAGGACGCGGCGGCCCGTGTGTTTGTGCAACCGTTCAAGCGCAGCGGCATTGACGCGCTCGAGGGGCTTGGGCTGGGTGTCTCCGGCACCTATGGGCAACAAGAAGGAGCGCTGCGCAACTACAGCACATTGGGTCAGCAGCAATTCTTTACCTGGTACACGGGCGCGGGCACCAATGCCGCCACACGCAATGTCACCGCTGACGGCACGCTTTGGCGCGTTTCGCCGCAGGGCTATTACTACTGGGGGCCGTTCGGAGTGCTCGGCGAATACGTGATCGCCTCGCACGAACTCAATCGCGCCGCCGCCGGCCCGCCGACGCGCGCGACGTTCCGGAACACGGCCTGGCAGGTGGCCGCTTCGTGGTTTCTGACCGGAGAGGAGAATTCCTACGGACGAGTCCAGCCGAAACAAAATTTCGATCCGGCCAACGGCGGTTGGGGCGCGTGGGAAATCGCCGCCCGCGTCGGTGGACTGGACATTGACGATGATGTTTTCCCGCTGTATGCGAACCCGGCACAATCTGCTAGCGGGGTGTTTTCATGGGGTGTGGGTCTGAATTGGCGATTGAACCGCAACATCAAACTCTCATTGAACTACGAACATACCGACATTGAGGGCGCGGCCGGCAATCCGGCGCCCTTCGAAGAGAACCATCTCATTTTCACACGCGCCCAATTCGCATTTTGAGCACCGCTCTCGACCCAAACCTCGAACCTGAGTTACCAAGATGACGACAAATCTGAAACAAATTCTCTTCGCCAGCGGGCTTGGCCTGGCCATCGTCGCTCAAAGTCACGCCAAGGACATCAAACTCCTGAATGTCTCTTACGACCCGACGCGCGAACTCTACGAAGATTACAACGCTGCGTTCGCCAGGTATTGGAAGGAAAAGAGCGGCGACGCTGTGACAATCCGGCAATCGCACGGAGGCTCAGGCAAACAAGCCCGTTCGGTAATTGATGGCAACGAAGCCGACGTCGTCACACTCGCGCTGGCTTATGACATTGATGCGATTGCGGAGAAGGCAAAACTGCTGCCCGCCGACTGGCAAAAGCGTCTGCCAAACAACAGCGCGCCGTACACCTCGACGATTGTATTTCTGGTCCGCAAGGGAAACCCCAAAGGCATCAAAGATTGGGAAAACCTCGTAAGGCCGGATGTTTCTGTCATCACGCCGAACCCCAAAACATCTGGCGGCGCGCGCTGGAATTATCTTGCGGCGTGGGGTTACGCGCTGAAGCGATTTGAGAACGACGAAACGAAGGCCAAGGAGTTCGTCACGAAACTTTTCAAGAGAGCTCCCAGTCTCGAAACCGGCGCGCGCGGTGCCACGATGCTCTTTGTGCAGCGCGGCATCGGGGACGTGCTCATCGCTTGGGAAAGCGAGGCGGTCCTTGCCATCAAGGAGCTGGGCAATGGCGGGTTTGAAACCGTTGTTCCGTCAGTGAGCATTCTCGCCGAGCCGTCAGTGGCGGTTGTGGACAAGGTTGCCAAACGACATGGCACTGAAGCCGTCGCCAAAGCGTATTTGGAGTACCTCTACACGCCCGAAGGCCAGGAAATCGCCGCGAAACATCATTACCGTCCACGCCTCGAATCAGTCGCGCAGAAATATGCTGCTGATTTCCCGAAGCTGAACCTGTTCACCATTGATGAAGTCTTCGGCGGCTGGCAGAAGGCGCACAAGACACATTTTGCCGAAGGCGGTGTCTTCGACGAAATCCAGCGTTCCAATCGCTGACCTTGAGAACGCGACCAGAACCAGATGACATTGAGACGACGCGCTTCTTGTTACTTGTCCCCTTGCGCAAATCAACAATCACCCGACCTGAAGAACCGTTTGCCGCTACGACAATTCCGGGTTAACTGAGACGATGGCCAACTTTCATCAAAACGGGATGCCGACCTTCACACGTCTGGTGGAAGGCGCAAGGCCCGACGTGCAGAGCGAAACCGCACAGCAAGGAATTTGTTTTGCGCGGTTCTGATAGCCGATACATTGGGCGCGCGAATTCCAGGCCACGCATGGCGAAGGAAAAGTTCAAAGTACTGCCAGGCTTCGGCCTGACGATGGGCTTCACGCTTTTTTATCTGAGCGTGATTGTGCTTATTCCGTTG
>CAZNOE010001047.1:1936-2289 GCA_964574525.1 uncultured Bifidobacteriaceae bacterium | reverse complement strand
CGCCAACAGGCTGGCAGCCTGTTGTACGAGCAGGGTGTAAAGGAAGATTTCGGGTGAGAATGTGGAACGCACGACTGGGGTCAATGGTTGCTGGAAGCCTGCGCTTCCGGCCGTGGCTTCTTCTCGTGGCTGTGGCTGTGGCGTTTTCGATCTACGGGTCGCTGCAAGTTCCTTCACGTTCGTCCGGGCCTGAAAGCGCGCCGCCCGAGTTAGTAATCCAAACCGGACATAGCTCGAGGATCAACTGCGCGGTATTCGGACCAGATCACCGCTGGCTTGCCTCGGGCGGTGCGGATAACACCATCAGACTGTGGGACGTGGATTCCGGCCACGAGCTTCGCGCCTTAACTGGT
>CAZNOE010001047.1:1351-1926 GCA_964574525.1 uncultured Bifidobacteriaceae bacterium | reverse complement strand
AGCAATGACCGCACGGTAAAGATTTGGAATGTTTCTTCGGGACGTGAACTCTTAACCCTTGCCGGCCACGAAGGTCCGGTTGAAATAGTGTTGTTTAGTCCGGATGATCGCTGGCTCGTTTCCGCAGGCGCCGATAACACCGTGAGGATTTGGGAAGTCTCTTCAGGCAGGCAAGTGCAGATACTGAAAAGCCACGTTGGCGCCATCACCGCGCTAGCCTTCACGCCGGATGGGAAAACTTTGGCGTCAGGTAGCGCTGACAAGACGATCAGGCTCTGGGACACAGCAACATGGACTGAGCAGCGAACACTCAATAGGCACACCAAGAAAATTACGTCCCTCACATTCAGTCGCGACGGGCGGCGTTTGGTATCCGGAAGCGCCGACGGAGCAATAATTGTTTGGGATGCGGCCAGCGGCAAAGATCGCCTCATCACCGGTAGCGGCGCCAGCGGCATCCTGACCACCGCGTTCGCTGACGGAGATGAGTTCTTGTCAATCGGCGCCGATGCGTCAATCGTGTCGTGGGATGCTGCAACCGGAAAACAAAAACGTGTGATGGCAGGGAAGTGGGC
>CAZNOE010001047.1:0-1341 GCA_964574525.1 uncultured Bifidobacteriaceae bacterium | reverse complement strand
TTTGCGGCGCTTAGCAAGGATGGCGGCTTCGTGGCTTCAAGCTCTGGCAGCAGGCAAGTTGAGGTTCGCACCGTATCCACAGGCAAACTCGAGCGTACGCTGGCCAGTCATGCGGCCAGCTTCTTCTCAGTTGCAGTCAGCCGCGACGGAAGATGGTTGGCCGCGGGAGCAAACGATCGCACGATCAGGCTGTGGCAAATCGCTACGGGTCGCGAAGTGCCAAAGCTTTCGGGACACACCGGCTGGGTCAAAGCAGTGGCCTTCAGTCCTGACAGTCGCTTGCTGGCATCAGCGAGCAACAGCGGTGAAGTGAAGTTATGGGAAACAAGCACGGGACATGAAGTCTACAGCGAGCCGCATAATCAGGAACGCCTCGACACGATCGCTTTCAGTTCGGATGGAAAATGGTTGGCGGCGGGAGGAACCGGGCGGGTAATCCGGTTGCTCGACGTTGTCACCAGGCAATCGCGAAATCTAAGCGGGTCCGCGGGAGAAATCACGAGCCTGGCTTTCGTCCCGAATTCGACGTTGATTGCTTCCGGCAGCACGGATAAGAAAATCAGATTGTGGGATCTCGTGACTGGGACTGCCGGAAAAACCTTTGAATTGACTGACCAGGTTAATGCCATCGCGGTAAATCCTGATGGAACGATGCTGGCGGCGGGCACTGCTGACAATAAGGTCACCTTATTGACGCTCGCCTCCGGCGAAGTACGCACGATGACGGGACACGCCGGCGAGGTCTTCAGTCTGGCATTTAGTCCTGATGGGAATCGGCTGGCTTCAGGCGGCATGGACCAATCCGTCAGGCTTTGGGACGCCAGGACCGGGGCAGAAGTTCGAACGTTGGCTGGCTCGTCCGGGGAAGTCAACGGAGTTGTCTTTAGTAAAGATTCACGCTCGTTAATCGCAGCCAACGGCGATGGCAGCATGAACGTTTGGAGCGCTGAGAGTGGGTTACTAGCCGGGATCATGGTCTCGATTCCCGGAAGCGACGACTGGCTGGTGACGACTCCGGCCGGATTATTCGACGGCTCCCATGCGGCGTGGAAGTTCCTGCTTTGGCGCTTTGCGCAGAGCACCTTCAACGTCGCGCCGGTGGAATCATTCTTCAACGAATTCTATTACCCGGGACTGCTGGCTGATATTCTGGGGAATAAGAGTCCGAAGGCGAAGCAGGACATCGCCAAGAAGGACCGGCGCCAGCCGCGGATACGTTTGGTGCAATCGAAGGAGAATTCAGCGGCTGACAGCGGGCGTACCGTCCTGCTAAGACTGGAGGTCACCGAAGCGCCTGCCAATATGGATTATGCAGATGGAAGCGGCGTGCGTGATCTGCGG
>CAZNOE010001046.1:0-2293 GCA_964574525.1 uncultured Bifidobacteriaceae bacterium | reverse complement strand
GTTATAGGCTGGATGATAATCATTGTTGTCCGTCACGTACATGTTGAGCGCGATGGCGAACTGACGTTCATTGTTGATGCACTGGGTCCGGTGCGCCTTGGATTTGGCTCGCGCCAGCGCGGGTAACAACATCGCCGCCAGGATCGCAATGATCGCGATCACCACCAAGAGTTCGATGAGGGTAAAACCAATCCGGTCGAGGCGAGGCCGCAGTCCGTGGCAAAGGGATTTCATCAAGACCTATGATGGGGTTGCGGCTGAAATCGTCAATTCCAATCCGTCGATGTCATGCGTTGAAAGAGAAATATTTTGCCCGGAGACTGCTCACTGATACTCGTAACCGATGTGAAACGCGACGCGCCCGTCCGCCAATCGTCGGATGTTGGTGAGATTGACAGATCGCCCGCCGCCGAGTTGCGACCGGCTCGACGGCGTCGTGTAGGGCGTGAACGCATCGTTCGCCACGCTGGGATAGGGCACGGCACTCAGAAACACGCGCGGGCCGGACGGGCCGTCCACGCCGTGAGATTCTTCCAACATCAAACGCCCGCCGACCACTCGCCATATCAACAATCCATCCGCAACGAGACTTTGATCGAAGCCCTGCTTGCGCCGGTTTTCGAGCAGCAAGTATTCGCTGCCGTCGGCGCGGACGAGGACTTTGAAACATTCATTCGTGGAATTCTCAATCGGGCCGAGGAGAAGTTTCTGTTTAACGCTGGGATCAACCACCGTGGGCGTTAGCCAGCCAAGCCGTTCCTTGCACCATGCGCAAAAATGCTGGGGCCGGCCGTTGCCCGATTGATTCGACATCGCGCACCACGCGCCCAGGCCTTCCGAGCCGGGGTTCTCCGGACGCGCGTATTGATCGGGCAAACCCAGAATGTGCCCGAACTCATGAGAGAAAACGCTGATGTTCGCCATGCGCGAGCCGCCCTCGGCGCAGATAATGTAGGACCAGCGCTTGTCCTTGTAACTCGTCGAGCCGCGATGCGGCCAGAAGAGCGTGCCGCGGTTCGCCGTCGGAAATCTTTCGCCTGCGTAAATGAACAACAAACCGTCCAGCTCATCCAGCGCATCCTTGCCATCGCGCTCGCGCAATTTGTCGAGCGCCTCGTTGAAAAAGGCCGAGCGCGTCCGCGTGTTCGCCGTGCCTTGCGAATAATCCGCGCGCTTCTTCGAAAGCTCAACCCAGTCGAAAACCCTGCCTGTGACCCGCAACTGCCCACACGAAAGCTCGCGGTAAAAATCGTTCACGCTGCCGTAAACCTTCTGGCCAGTGGCGTTGGTTCTGTCGCGATATGCGTTCGTGCTAAAACAGAATTCTTCCCATTCGGCGAGTGGCACTTTCGGGGCGTGCTTCGTGTCTTCAAACTCCACGCACACGACACCCAGACGATAAACCGGTTTTCGCCACGGCGTCCGCGATCCGCTGGAGCGTTCCTCGGATTCATCCGGAGCAAGTTCACCTTCAAACTGCAATTCATCGTCGCCGCGCCGATAGACGACCGTGACCTTGTCGCCCGCCTCGCGTGTCGCCAGCATGTCCGTCAAACTCGAACTGCCGATGAGCGGCGTGCCGTTCACCTTCAACAGCACGTCGTCAACTTTAACTCCCGCTTGGTCCGCCGGAAGTCCCGAGGTCACGCGGGTGACGCGCAATCCCTCGCCTTCCTCGACCGTGCTGACTTGCACACCGAGCAAGCCGCGCCGCTCCGCCAGTTTCATGGGCCGGCTGGCTGCGCCGAGCGTCGTGGTCAGCGAAACCTTCTTGTTCTTGTGCTCGACCGTGAGCCGGACGGAGTCGCCTGCCGATTTTTGCTGCAACCAACCGCGTAATTCTTCAGCCGCGCGCGGTTTATCCTGTTCGAATTGGAGGATCGCGTCACCCATCTGCAATCCCGCCCGCGCTGCCGGCGAATCTTTCGCGACATCTGATATCACCAACCGCCCGCGCGCATCGCTGGTGACCTCGATGCCGAGGAAACCAGCGGCTCTGGCCTCGCCCGTTTTTTCCTTCTGGCTCGTGGCCGTGATCGCGGTCTTAACGGTGCGATAGTCTGCCAGACTCTTGTCTGCCGCTTGCGCGCCAGCCGCGAGAAGCAAAATGACGGCGACGACTGCGGCAGGGAAAACTTCTCTGGATCGCTTTTTCATGGCGATGGAGGGGGCCCGGCAAGTTGGTAAATCTGTTTGTCCAATTCGGCGGCTTTCGCCTGCGCCTCGGCGAGCGGCAAACCTTTGTTCATGCCGGGCCGTTTGTGGCCCGTGTCGGTGAGCCACGCGTCTTTCA
>CAZNOE010001045.1:0-2293 GCA_964574525.1 uncultured Bifidobacteriaceae bacterium | reverse complement strand
ATCGGAAAGTCGCGAATGACTTGGATTTCTCGGCGTGCGTTTTGCCTGTTCGCGCGCTAGAATCGCGTCCATGACGATGACCGGTTATTTCCACGCGGGCAAGGATGGCCGCTCCATCCCGCTGCCCGGCAAATCTTACATGGCGATTCGGATCAAGCGGGTTCGCGGGGAAATGACGAAGCACAACAAGAACCTGGCGGGCGTGGCGAAGCAGTCGGGCGTGGTGCAGCCGTTGGACTACGCCATTTTCAGGGATCACGGGTATCGCGGGCTTTACGGCGGGCTGGGGATGCGCGACATCCACGGGCGCAAGCGGCTCAAACCCAAGCAGCACATCCTCGATCACATGGGCAGCACGGAACTGGCGGCGAATCTTTTCCGCACGACGCAGACGGAGGAAAAGTTGCGGCGCGAAAACGTGCGGAACAAGGACGCCGCGAACCGGATTCACAACGAGGTGGGCCGCAAGGTCCGCAAGACGATCCACGAATTGGGCGGCACGATGCCGGAGAATTTGCCCGTGGCCGAAAGCATCAAGAGAGTCGAGAGTCGGCAGAAGAAGCGGCTGAAGGCGGAGAAGAAGAAGTTGCTGGGGAACAAGCCGGAGGCTGAGTCATGAAGCCCGCGGTGTTTGTCTTCGACACGGCAAACGCTCGCCCTCACCCCAACCCTCTCCCCCAGGAGAGGGAGAAACACTCTGCCGTCGCAAGTGAATTCGCACGCGCTCAATTCGTTGTCTGCGCTCAGGCAAAGTTAACAGCAGTGGCGATTTCACGAGAGCCAGCCGATAATCCCGTGACGCCCGAAGGCCGTCCCCTCTCCCCGGGGGAGAGGGCCAGGGTGACGGCGAGCGTCATCACAATCTTCCTTCTGCTCCTCATCGGTCTTGGTGTTCCACTCGCTTCGCTCGCCGCTGACAAAAGTCCGTTCGCCAGAGTCGAACCACTCTCGCCCGGCGATGTGTTTTGGACTTCCGGATTCTGGGCGGATCGCTTTGAACTTTGCCGGACGCAAATGATTCCCAACATGGAGCGGTTGATGGAGGGGACGACCTATTCGCAATTCTTCCAGAACTTCCGCATCGCCGCCGGACTGGCGGAGGGCAAACCTCGCGGCGCGCCGTTCAATGACGGGGACTTTTACAAATGGCTCGAAGGCGCGTGCGCGGTGCTGGCGGTGACTAAGGATGCGGAGTTGGACAAGCGCATTGATGAGATAGTCGAAGTGATCGCGAAGGCGCAACCGGAGGACGGTTACATTCACACGCCCGTGCTCATCCGCGCACGGAATGGCGATACGAATGCCGTGCCGTTTGCGGACCGGAATAATTTTGAGATGTATAACATGGGCCATCTGCTGACGACGGCTTGCGTGCATCATCGCGTGACGGGCAAGACGAGCCTCCTGGCCGTGGCGCGCAAGGCGGCGGATTTTCTCGATGCAACGTTTCGCGGCGCTTCGCCGGAAGTGGCGCGGAGTTCGGTCTGTCCCTCGCATTACATGGGGATCGTGGAGCTTTATCGCCAGACTCGTGAGCCGCGCTATCTGGAACTCGCCCAGAGGATTTTTGAACTGCGCAGCCAGATCAAGGACGGCGGCTCCGACAATCAGGACCGCCTTCCGTTCGCGCAGCAGACGAGCGCGATGGGCCATGCGGTGCGCGCGAATTATCTCTACGCCGGCGCGGCGGATTTGTTCCTGGAAACCGGCGACCAGTCGCTCTGGAAACCGCTTGAGCTGATCTGGAGGAACGTGACGGAACAGAAGATGTACATCACGGGCGGCTGCGGCGCGCTTTACGACGGCGCGTCACCGGATGGATCGAAGGATCAAAAGAACATCACGAGCGTCCACCAGGCTTACGGGCGGAACTATCAGTTGCCGAACACCACGGCGCACAACGAGACGTGCGCGAACATCGGCAACGTGCTGTGGAACTGGCGCATGTTCCTCGCGACGGGCGAGGCGCACTTCATGGACGTAGTGGAACTGACGCTTTACAACAGCGTGCTCTCCGGCGTGAGTCTCGACGGGACGAATTTCTTTTACACCAATCCGTTGCGCGTAACTGATCCGCTGCCAACTGAGTTGCGCTGGTCGCGGACGCGCATGCCGTTCGTGAGCTCGTTCTGTTGTCCACCGAATCTGGTTCGTACCGTCGCTGAAGTTGGAGGTTACGCTTACAGCAAATCCGAAGGCGCTATCTGGCTAAACCTGTATGGCGGAAGCACGCTCACGACGACACTTGGAGGAAAAAACGTGAAGCTCACGCAAGAGACGGAGTATCCGTGGA
>CAZNOE010001044.1:0-2294 GCA_964574525.1 uncultured Bifidobacteriaceae bacterium | reverse complement strand
CAACCTTACGGCGGCATGGACCCGGCGCAGATGGAGGGCTACCTCACTTACTACTACGAATACCACTTTCTGTACATCACCGGCATTGAGCACGTCGAATCGAAATCCATCCAAGGCGCGTCCATCATCAAGCTGCAGTTTTATCCCGGCACGGACATGGCGGCGGCGATGGCCGAAACCGTCAGCTACGTCAATCGCGCCCGCGCCTTCATGCCGCCGGGCACAGTGCCACCGTTCGTGACGCGATTTGATGCCGGCAGTGTGCCCGTGGGGAATCTCGTGTTCTCCAGCGAAACGCGGAGTGTCGGCGAGATGCAGGACGCCGCGCTGAATCTCGTGCGGCCGCTTTTCGCCACCTTGCCCGGTGTGTCCGCACCGCCACCGTTCGGCGGCAGCGCGCGGAGCATCGTCGTGAATGTCAAACCGGACAAGCTCCGCGCCTACAACATGTCCCCGGACGAAATCGTCGCGGCCCTCACGGCGGCCAACACCATCAGCCCCTCCGGCAACATGCCGATTGGAAACAAATATCCCATGGTGCCGCTCAACTCCGTGGTGAAAAACATCAAGGACCTGGAGAGCGTGCCGATCCGGACCGGAGTTTATCCCGCGGTGTTCTTACGAGACGTGGGGACGGTTCAGGACGCTTCTGACATCGTGACTTGCTACGCGCTGGTGAACGGTCGCCGCACGGTTTACGTGCCGGTTACCAAGCGCGCGGACGCCTCGACGCTCTCGGTCGTCAGCCTCGTCAAAAAGAACCTGCCCAAGTTCCAAAGCGTCGTGCCCTCGGACGTGAAGGTGAGCTATGAATTTGATCAATCGCCTTACGTGACGCGCGCGATTGCCGGCTTGACGATGGAAGGCGCGCTGGGCGCGTTGCTGACCGGCTTGGTGGTGCTCCTGTTTTTGCGCGACTGGCGCAGCGCGCTGGTCGTCGTGCTGAACATTCCGCTGGCGTTGATGGGTGCGGTGGTGGCGCTTTGGATTACAGGCCAGACCGTCAATATCATGACGCTCGGTGGCCTGGCCCTGGCTATCGGCATCCTCGTGGACATGTCCACGGTTGCGATAGAAAACATCCACACGCATCTGAAGCGAATGACAACAAGCACGCGGAATAAGTTCTCCACTCCCTCTCCCCACGACGAAGGAGTGGGGAAAGGGGCAAGCGAAACAGAACGGCCCTCCCCTCCCCAGCCCTCCCCTCCCTCGGCGGGAGGAGAGGGAGGAGACCAGTCGCGTGTCAACGTCGCCCGCGCCGTGAGCGACTCGGGCAAGGAAGTCGCGCTGCCGCTCTTGGTGGCGATGTTTTGCGTGCTGGCCGTTTTCGTTCCGGCGTTCTTCATGGAAGGCGTGGCCAAGGCGATGTTCATCCCGCTCTCGCTCGCGGTCGGATTTTCCATGGTCGCGTCCTATCTGCTGGCGAGCAGCTTCGTGCCGGTCATTTCCATCTGGATGATCCGCGCGCATCGGAAAGAGGAGGTCGAGCACGCCACGAAGGGTTTCCTCTCCTTCGCCCGGTTTCAAAACGCATACAAAACCGCGCTGCAAAAAATCGTGCGCGTGCGCTGGCTGGTCGTGGGCGCTTACCTCATCGCGGCGGCGTTGGCGATTGTGTTTGTGGGCCGGCAACTCGGCACCGAGATTTTCCCGCGCGTGGACGCGGGCCAGCTTCAACTCCGATTCCGCGCTCCCACCGGCACGCACGTCACGGGCACGGAAGCCATCGCGCTCGAAGCGTTGGAGATCATCAAACGGGAGGCCGGCGCCGAGAACGTTGCCATCACCCTCGGCTTTGTGGGCGTTCACGCGCCGAGCTATCCCATCAACTTGATCTACCTGTGGAACGGCGGTTCGGAAGAGGGCGTGCTTCAAGTCCAGTTGAAATCCGGTGCGCCCGTTCGTATCGAGGATTTGAAGGAACGTTTGCGCCAGCGGTTCGTCGAGAAACTGCCGGACGTGAGCTTTTCGTTCGAGCCAAGCGACATCGTGAGCCGCGTGATGAGCCTCGGCGCTTCGACGCCGATTGAAGTGGCCGTCAGCGGGCCGAACCTGGCCGCGAACCGCGAGTTCGCCGAGAAGGTGAAGGAGCGGCTTCAGAAAATTCCCTCGCTCCGTGACGTGCAATTCGGCCAGGCGCTGGACTATCCCACGGTGGATGTGACCGTGAACCGCGAACGCGCAGGGCTGATGGGCGTCAAGATGTCGGAAGTTTCCCGCTCGTTGGTGGCCGCCACGTCGTCCAGCCGGTTCGTCGTGCCGAACTACTGGGCCGACCCGAACAGCGGCGT
>CAZNOE010001043.1:0-2298 GCA_964574525.1 uncultured Bifidobacteriaceae bacterium | reverse complement strand
CTCACGCCAGCGATTGGACTGGAGACGATTCTCCCTCTCCCCTTCAGAAGGGGAGAGGGCCGGGGTGAGGGGTGCATCGTTTCTCTCCGCCACTGACTTTTTGTCCTTAGCATCCTCTTTCTTCTTCTCATCCGGTTTCTTCTCTTCATCCTTCTTTTCGTCGGACTTTTTCTCCTCGTCCTTTTTCTTCTCTTTGTCCTTGTCGGCTTCTTCGTCGTTGCGGGGAGCGAGTGGTGAAGGAACGTCCTTGCGCAACGGCACGGCGGCGAGGTTGTGGGTGTTGGCGTAGATCCAGGCGTTGTCCAATTCGCCGTAGCTCGGCCCAAACGTGCGGCCGGTTTTGAAATAAAGATACTTCCCGTCCGGATCGAACACCGGCTCTTCGTCATTGTAGAAGCCAGACGTGACTTCGTGCCGCTTGTCGTTCTTGAAGTCGTACAGCACGATCGCGCTGTTGCGATTGTCCTTGTCGCCCGCATACGCGATCCACCGGCTGTCCGCCGACCAACTCACTGAGAAATTGTTCAGGCCGCCATGATACATCCACAACTGCCGGTCAATCGCCCGGTTCGTCTTTGTATCGAAATCGTAAACCCACATCTTCATGGCTTGGTCTATCCAGAGAACTCTTTTGGAGTCCGGCGACCACTGCGGCTGGTAACGAAAGCCGGGGCCAAGTTTCGTGAGCGTGCGTTCGTCGTCTTCTCCCGTCGCGCTGCGTTCGGCGTTGCGGACGGTCAATTCGTACTCGCCGGTGCGATCACTGAAAAAGGCTATGAGCTTGCCGTCAGGCGACCAAGCCGGATACCGCTCCGCCACGCCGCTGGTGCGCGTGACGTTGCGCACGACGCCGTGTTCGGCAGGCGCGGAGTAAAAGTCCCCACGCGCCTCGAACAACACGCGCTTGCCGGACGGTGAAATTGTCCCGCGCTGAATCGAGCCGGAGACAGATTCCAAGTGGGGCCGCAGCGTGGCGCGGTCGGTGGTGACCGTGATCTGGACTTCGAGCGACTTTTCGTTTTTGAGATCGAGCAAGTAGAGCCGGCCCGCGTTTTCAAAAACGATTTCGCCCGGTCCGATGCTCGGGAAATGCACATCGTAATCCTTGAATGTGGTGACCTGCCGGAAGGTCTGGCGATTCGATTCATAGGCCCAAAGATTGAAGCGCTTGCTCGCGTCGCGGTCGGACAGAAAATACATCGTGTCGCCGTGCCACATCGGAATGGACTCGGCTGCGGCCGAACTCGTGAGATTGCGCGCGCGCAGGTTCTGCAAATCGAACAGCCAGATGTCCGGATTCATGCCGCCGCGGTAGCGCTTCCACGTGCGGAAATCCACGGTGATGGGATTGTAGGCAATGGATTTCCCGTCCGGCGAAATCGCGCCGAATTCGCCGTAGGGCATCGGCAATTTCTCCGGCAAGCCACCCTCCGCCGGGACTTTGTAAAGCTGGTTGAACCGGTCCTTGTAGCTCGTCATCGTCGTGGCGAACAGGATGTGTTTGCCGTCCGGATACCAGCCCACCACGCGATCCGGCGCGCCGTGATGTGTGATCCGCCGCGGCAAACCGCCCGCCACCGGCATCACGTAGATGTCCATGTTGCCGTCGTAATTGCCGCTGAAGGCGAGCACCGAGCCATCCGGCGAAAACTTCGGAAACGACTCCTCCCCGCGCGGCGAACTGAGCCGCAATGCTTCGCCGCCGGACTTGGGCGCGACCCAAATGTCCCCCGCATAGACAAACGCGATGTGCGTGGCTGAAACGTCCGGCTCGCGCATCATGCGCGCGTCAATGCGGGCCGGGCCGGTGGAGTTTGTCTGGTTCGCCGCCGCTGAAGCGCGGGGCACCAGGCCAAACCCCGACATGGAAAGGAGCAGCCCAACGGAGAGTGTTTTCTTCATAAGACTTGTAATCCCGTGCGAATGCCCAGGCTCGCTCCGCGCGACGCCCGGTCGAATTGCGCGCGAATTTGCCGGAGATCAAGCCGCCGCGCCAGTTCTGATTTGTTGTGTCGTCTTTTCGGAAGGACGAGTTACACGAGTCCCTCCCTCCCATGCCGAGACACACCCCTCACCCTGACCCTCTCCCCTTCCGAAGGGAGAGGGAATCTTTTCCTGTCTTGCCGCGGCTTGTCCCGAAAAAACTTCGCGCCCGCATTTGCGCGAAAGTCGAAACCGGTTCATACTTTTCTTCGTATCACGGGCAGGGGAGTTGTGCCGGGCGGCACGTTGCCCACAAACCAAAAACCATGAGAAAGGCAAACCAACATGTACGTTTCAGTTCATCACACGATCACG
>CAZNOE010001042.1:0-2301 GCA_964574525.1 uncultured Bifidobacteriaceae bacterium | reverse complement strand
CGATGCCGGCACTGGCGCGCACGAGCGCGCCGTTGCTCACGACGAGCGTGGCGTTCGCGCCGTTGCTGCCGACGAAGAGCGTGCCATTCATCAGCCAGCGGGCGCTGGCGCTGACGAGGCGAGCTTCGTTGGAATTGGCCGTGGCATTGCGGCTGATCAAACCGTTTGCCGAATTGGTGAGCAGGGCGTTGTCGGACAGAACGAGCAGCGTGAACGAGCCGTTGGTGCCGACCGTCACGTCCCCGGTGAAGTTGGTCGTGACGTTGCTCAACGTGTTCGTCGCGCCGTCGGCGACGAGCTGCGCGTGGGCGGACGTGGCGAGCAGGCCCGCACAAGCGAAAGCCAGGAAACGTTTGGGAGAAAAAAACGGCAGCGCTTTCATACCGGGCTGATTGTGCTTGTCTATAGCACATTTCCCGGCAGACGGGAAGATAATTTCCAAGTTTCGGTAAACCCGTTCCACAATGTTCTTCTCCATCGCGCTGAACGGGCGGACTTCGGCCACGCCGTCTCAGGGTGTTTTTCTTCGTTGTTATCGCCGGCACGCGCAGTCGCGGCAAGACACCGGACGAGGATGCCGCGCTGCAAAAGGAACTGCTCGCTGACCCGAAAGAACGCGCCGAACACGTCATGCTCGTGGACCTCGCGCGCAACGACATCGGGCGCGTGTGCGGTTTCGGCAGTCCCGCCGACGCGGGATGCGCGACCTGATGACCATCGAACGTTACAGCCACGTGATGCACATCGTGTCGAGCGTGGAGGGAAAACTTTCCGCCGGCAAAACGCCCTACGACCTGATGCGCGCGACGTTTCCGGCGGGCACGGTCAGCGGCGCGCGGAAGATTCGCGCCATGCAGATCATCGCCGATCTCGAAAGCACGATGCGCGGGCCGTATGCCGGTTGCGTGGCCTGCGCGCGTGCGCATTATCGCGGACCGACGGCGATGAAGAAGAATTTTGAGTCCACCGGCGCAGCCAGGTTGCCGGGAGCCCAGGATTTGACGGTCGCGCCGCTGGCCGTGATCGAATCATCAACCGTGGCAAAGGTCACCGATCCAACTCCCGGGACGGCTGTGGCTGAAACGCTGGGGAAAGAGTTAAAGGCACTGGAAAAGCTGATGTTGTAGGTGCCCGCGGCGGAACGGGAAACGGTGAAGCCGGAACCGAACACAATCGCTCCCGCGGCATTCACCATCCCGCGAAGTATTCGGAGGTTCTCGTCGCCAGCCGTCGCGAGATATTGGCCGCTCGAGCCTAGCCGAATATTGCCGCGAACGTCGAGTGGAGCCAACGGTGAGGAAGTGCCGATGCCCAGCGAGCCGGAACTGTAAATGTTGCCGCGCACGTCCAACCGCGCCAAAGGTGAATTGGCGCCGATGCCGACGTTGCCGGCTGTATCAATAGTCATGACCCGAAACAGGTTACCGAAAAGACCTTGCCCCGTGTAGAACGTCAGAAAACCGCCTGATACGATCGCTCCTTCACCGCCCGAATATTGTAACCCAAGTCCGGTAAAGGGGCTTGTATGAATCCCATTGGTTCCAACCACAATCAGACGCGAACCCGAGTTGAAGATGTTCGTTCCGGTAAACGTCTGGCTGCGATTCACGTACGCGAGGCTGTCAGGCAACTGCGCCAACGAAAGCACACCAGTAACATTTGTCGCAGCAACCGCTCCAGCGCTGCCGGCGACGTCAGCGCTGGCTGAATGAATCGCGTACGGCGTCGGAGTCAACTTCTGACGTGGGTCCAATGTGGTAAAAGGACCGAGGGTTGTCCGCACCTGAAGTTCCAGCCAACGGGCCGCTCCTGCGTTGAATAGCGCGTTGCCGAAATCCAGCGGCAGGACGAACAAGCCGTTGGTCACGTTGACGAGCACGGTCGTTGGAATGTTGGTGGCCACTTGGCTCCCGTCACTGGCTGCATCCCAAAGGCTCGGCTGAAATTCGGCGGTGCCGCTGTACGCCGTGCCGCTGCTCTCCATCCGGCCTTGATAAGTGAACGTCGTGGTTTGGGCGAAGGCGGTTGAGTGTTGGGCGTTGAGAACCCAGAACATGGCCAGGGTGCCGGGTAGGTTTTGGAAAATTCGTTTCATAATGCGACAGGGTAATTGGGTTTCGCTTCAGTCATAAAGCGGTGAATTGGCTGAAACTAAGCCACGTTGCGGCGGATTGGCAAGTCGAGGGTGGATGGAAAGCTTTCCGCGCTGCTCTAGGATGGCAAAGCTCACGGGCAAGTCCCGACTGGTCGGGACTGGGTGAACGACTCCGAACCGGAAGCGGAATTTCAGGAAACGGTGAA